>CAZGOK010000268.1:0-2790 GCA_964527665.1 uncultured Sphaerochaeta sp. | reverse complement strand
GACTTTTCAAGGTATGGGTCTGTTCGAAGTTGAGCTCGATCAACTGAAGACCGTTTTTTTGGCAAAACATCCGTACCAGTGTTGATTTCCCAACCTGTCTGGCACCACGAATGATCAGCGGCTTGCGATGGGCCCTTGTATGCTATTCTTGAAGATATGTTTCTTCTTTTCTTTTCATGGATAGAGTATTGCATATAAAGTGATACATGTAAGGGTTTAAAAATCAATCAAAGTGATAAAAGTAAGGGTTGATTTCAAAAATACCCTCAATCCCGTACAAGAGATAGTTCAGTTGATAGAAGAACGGCTCTGAATCTTCCCCAACACGCACTTCTGTGCCATGATTGTACCAAAGGAACTACTATGGAACTCATGCTTGATACTGCGAATCTGCAAGAGATTGAACGGGGCATCGCCACCTATCCCATAAGCGGGGTCACCACCAACCCCTCCATCATCAAGGAAGAGCAGGCAGAGGACTTCTTTGGCCACATGCAAGCCATCCGCACCCTTATCGGGCACGAGAGAAGCCTGCATGTCCAGGTTGTTGCCGATACCTGTCCTGCCATCATTGCAGAGGCTGAGAAGATACTCTCTGTCCTGGGGGAGGAGACCTTCATAAAGATACCCGTGACCGAGGAGGGGCTGGAGGCCATTCGCATCCTTTCTTCTCGGGGTGTAAGTGTGACAGCCACTGCTGTCTACACCACCATCCAGGGAATCCTTGCAATGCTCAGCGGAGCCCGGTACATTGCTGTCTACTACAACAGGATGCTGAACATCGACATCGATGCCCCTAAGGTCATCAAGGAACTCAGTGGCCTGCTTTGGGCCAATGCAGGGTGCTGCCAGGTGCTTGCTGCAAGCTTCAAGAACGTCAGTGAGATAACCACAGCCTATGCCCAGGGGGCAAGTTGCTGCACTGTTGCTCCCTCCTTGCTGTCGACAGGCCTGCATATGCCCTCCATTGCAAAGGCAGTAGACGACTTCCATACAAGCTGGCAACAGGTCTATGGCGACAAGACCATATTGGATCTCTAGGGATGGATCTTAAGCCTTATATCCACAACACCCTCTCCCTGTCCTTGGACAAGGAAGGGTATTACCACCTCGAGCGGTTTACCGAAAGCCAAAGACAGAGCATAGGAACCCATGCCCTCTATCGCTCCATGAGCAAGACTTCCAGCGGGTGCTCGCTACGCTTCCTCACCAGGGGAAGCTCCCTCTCATTCAGGTGCAAGAGGTTCAACCAGTCGCTGCTTAGGAAAGAGGGGGACCTTGAATTCGACTTTCCCCGCCTCTATGGCAGGAAGATGGATATGCGTGACTATTTCGATCTTGTCATCGATGGTCTTCTCGTGGAATCACTTCCCCTTCGCACAGGAGAAATCACTGCCGTCTGGGAGAATGCCAAGAAAGACCTTGTGGAGGTCGAGCTGTTCTTTCCCCTTACCCACCAGGTGGGTATCAAGGACTTTACGTGTGATGAGCCCATAAAGGCTCATCAGGGAGCCCCCTCCTCTCTCTTGGTATTGGGAGACTCAATAGTGCAGGGAGTGGGCTCAGAGAGCCCCTCTGTTGCCCTGACTCCTCGTCTGGCTTCCCTGTCGGGACAAAGCGTCATCAACCAGGGCCTTATGGGCTCCCTGTTCAATCCTGATGTTGTACAGGAGCTGGTCCCGACTGTACCTATCTCAAAGATAATCGTGGGGTATGGGACCAATGACTGGGTGCTCAGGCCCTCCCTCACTGAGTTGGAAGAGGTTGTTGATGCGTTGTTGGCTAGGCTTTTTGAACTCTACCCGACAACAGAAATTCTCTTGCTTTCTCCCCTTTGGCGTTCGGACTGGGAGATTGAACGGGCGATGGGCAGTTTCACCGAGATGAGTGAGGCAATAAAAAAGGTATCCAAGGATTTTCCCTTGGTTACCTTTGTCGATTGCCTCTCTTGCATCGACCATACAGAAGAGGTCTTTGCCGATGGATTTCTCCATCCGAACAAGAAGGGCTTCAGCCTCTACGCCAAAGCCCTTGAACCTTATCTGATGTAGGTCTTTTCCAACTCCTTGATGGCTTTCTCCATCCTCTGTAGAGCTGCACTGACCCGCTCTTTTCTGGTTCCATAGTTGAATCTGACAAAATCCCGATAAGCATCCCCTCCAAACCACGTCCCGTCATTGAGTGCGATGTTCGCACGCAATCCAAAGAAGCGGGAGAGCAGGCCCCCATTGGGGCTTGTTTTCTCATCATACAATGCAGGGAATGCAAGAGCATCCCTTTCAACCAAAGAGACAATGGCTGAACAATCAATGAATGCAATGAATGAAGCTTGTGGCCTGATGAAGGTCAGAGAGGGAAGTCTCTCCTTGAAGAAAGCTTCCATGAAGGCGATGTTTTCCTGTAGGTACACCAAAAGATCTTTCAGCCAAGGCTCCCCTGTTTCGTATGCCTTGAGGGCTATGGTTGTCGAGAAGAAGGAGCTTCCTCCCAGATAGAGCTGTTCGAGCCTGCGCATGAAGGAGAGTCTGAGCTTGTCATCGCTGAAGAGCGAGACAGAGAAATGCTCTCCTGCAATGTTGAAGGTTTTCGAAGGTGCCATGCAGGTGACAGCAGTACATCCTATCTCTGTTGCAATGGGCAACAGGGGGTGGTGTGCCTTAAAACTGAGGTCTGCGTGGATTTCATCGCTTATGATGGCAACCTGGTGGTTTTTGGCGATGAGGGCTACTTTTTTGAGTTCCTCTTCACTGAAGGTCAATCCGCTTGGGTTGTGCGGCGAACAGAAGATCA
>CAZGOK010000267.1:1352-2806 GCA_964527665.1 uncultured Sphaerochaeta sp. | reverse complement strand
GGCAGGTAAAATAGCTCTGCATCAACTGTCCTGACCTGATCAAACTCCTGAAGATGGTCGAAGGGACAGAGAAACAGGACACAGTCTGTCACTGCCATGATGACCTCCGGGCTCTTGTGATACTCCAGACCGTTCATGCTCTGGTTACGTCCATTGCAGATGCCGACCTGAAGAGGCTTGTGGTCGTAATAGGGGGCAAGGGCTTTTACACTATCTCCCTCTTCCAATTCTTTCTGGGATGGTACATATACGATTCCATCGTTTGGAATAGTAGTTATTTCTTCAGCCTTGTCCATCAGAGCTTGGAAGTCCAAGCCCTCAAGTACTTGCCCGTACTGCTCAAACCTTGATGATCGTACAGAAAGGATCATGGAGGTGCTGTTGTTTGCTATCAGTTCACAAGGAACCCTGTAATTGATGTCTTGCATACGTACTCCCTAAAAAATAAGCATGAAAATAGCTGTCAAAAACAGCATACCAAATACCGTTATACTGAAGGTTCGCTCATCCACCTTGTCATGGATTTTCTCACCCACCACTATTCCTGCGAGCACAAAGGGGACCAGCAAAGCTGTCGTCTTTACTATAGGAGCAGTGAAGGAACCTTCAATGAGGTAGGTTGCAATGATTATAGTGTTCAATGTGGTCCAAAGCAAGCAAAGAGTTGCGCGAAACGATCTGGTAACCACTGCAAAATCGAGGACCAGGATCCAGGCTAGGGCGGTGATGACTATCACCGCCTTTGGGAAGCCCTGCAGTCTTCTACCGCAAGGCTTCTCCGTTTGCTCCGCTGTTTGGCGAGGCAGCTCTCAGTTGACGAAGAGCTGGACCTGCTTCATCACATCCTTTGGCAAGAAGAGGTCCAGAAGGTCCATGCTCTGTTTCTTCACAGCTACGACAAGTTTCGTGAACGTCCCCTTTGCCATGGAGTAGAGGGGATGTTCCTTTGTCTGGACGACGCTCTCTCCCTTTTCGAAATTCTGCCGTTGTTCCGCACTAGCCTGGAAGGCATCGAACTGCCAGTCGGAGAGGGAGTAGGAGCTCTCCAGCTTCTGCTCCAATGCATCCGGCAGCAGGTGGAAGAAATCAAGGTTGGTCAGCTGTTCAACCTCCCGAACAGTTGTGGCAAAAGACTCGACCCTCTCGCCTGACCCCTCGTTGGGCAACACGAATCCTATCGCCTTGAAGTCAGGCTCGGCATAGTCGAGGATTACCTTGTAGTAGTGCTTGGGAACGGTCACCTTGCTGTTGCCGATGGTTTCGTAGGGTCCGTCGGTGAGGATCGGCCCGGTGACCACATACACTTCGCCTTCGGTATCGGCAAAGTTGCGTACCGTTGCTTCAAGTGTACTCCAGATGCCCCTGTTGAACTGGGGCTCCTGGGGGCTCATGTTGCTCATGTAGAAGGAGTCGCTCATTGCCTCTTCTGACCAGGACTGGTCGGCGGCAGGGAT
>CAZGOK010000267.1:0-1252 GCA_964527665.1 uncultured Sphaerochaeta sp. | reverse complement strand
TAGGTTGCCGAACGAGTCTGGTATTCAACTTCTGTTGGGGCGAATACAAGGGTGACTATCCACAGGACTGCCAGGACGAGCAGTAGGAGCAGTAACCTTTTGCCAAGTTTTCTTGCCTTTCCGACCTTCCTGTTCACTACACTGCTTTTCTTCTTCTTGTTTGCCGCCATATGGTGCTCTCCTTACATGGGGCTCAGTATATCGGGCAAAGAAGAAGAGGGGAACTCTCTTGAAGGCTCTTCACACAACAGCCACTGTTGAGGTATGGTATCTCTCAATGAAGATACTTATCCAGCTTGGCCTCCTGTTTGGCGTCTGTATCCTGGGGGACCTGATCTCAGCGGTGTTACCCTTTGCTTTTCCGGGCAGTGTGGTAAGCATGCTCTTGATGTTATTGCTGTTGTTGTCTGGCTTCATGAAAGAGTCGGCGATAGAGGAGAGTGCGAACTTCTTCCTCAAGAACATGACCTTTTTCTTCATCCCCTTTGCGGTGGGTATCCTTCGCTATGCAGCGCTCATCAGAAGTGTCTGGTGGCAATTACTGGTGGTCAATGTGGTCTCCTTGTTGGTCTGTTTTGCCGCAAGCAGCTGGACTGTGGTGCTGGTTACCCGCCTGCAGGATCTGTTGAGGAGAAGGCGCAATGCTTGAAGTGCTCAACACCCCCTTATTCGGGATAACGCTCTCCATCCTGGCCTTTTGGATCGGCCTTTGGGTACAAAAGAAGATCAGGCACCCGTTGGCAAACCCCTTGCTCATTGCCATCATCCTCATCGCCCTTGTTCTGGTCTTATTTGATATTCCCCTGGAGATGTATGAGAAGGGCTCTTCGGTGATTTCGCTTTTCCTGGCTCCGGTTACAGCAGTGCTTGCCCTTACCATCTACCGGCAGAGGGCATTGCTGAAGAGTTCCCTCCTGCCTGTGCTGTTGGGGACGCTTGCAGGTTCTGTAGCCTCGCTTCTGTCCATCAAATGGACGAGTAACCTGCTCGGTCTCGACCAGGTGGTACTTGCCTCTCTCATGTCCAAGTCGGTCACCACCCCGATCGCCATAGCCATCACCGAACAGTTCGGAGGCATCCCCGCCCTTACCGTCGCTTCGACGGTGATCTCAGGGACGCTGGGAAACCTCCTGGCGCCGCTGCTTGCCAAGATGTTCTTCATATCGGACCCGGTGGCCCATGGTGTTGGTATTGGTTCGTGCAGTCATGCACTGGGGACCAGCAAGGCCTTGGAGATAGGGGAAGTGGAAGG
>CAZGOK010000266.1:0-2821 GCA_964527665.1 uncultured Sphaerochaeta sp. | reverse complement strand
CCGATGGTACTACGGTTTTCCGTGGGAGAGTAGGTAGCCGCCGGGCCTTTTTTTTGCCCAAATTGTATCTCTGTTTTTCACTCCCTCTTATTCGTATTGAACCAGAATGAGCACCCGTACTCTTGTTCCTAAACAATGGTTGAATGGGATAATTTCTGCTGCTCACCGTTAGAATCTACAATCTATTCTTTGTTAACATCACCCTTTCCTAGTGATGGGTAAATGCCCTCTTCAATGACCCAAAGTACATATTTCGTTGACATCATGCAAACAGCACTGTACTGTTGATGGAAGCCTGTAGGATAAGTTGTCTCTTTCTCATGGAGAGTGCATCTCTTGCTATGCATTGTCTGAAAACAAGCTACCTTTCTAACCTTGGAAATGAATATAAGGGTGCAAACATATGGAAATTACTCTTCAGAACAACAGCGGTGAGATAATCGAATGTCCGATAGGGTTTTCTTGGACCACTTTCTTTTTTGGTTGTTTCGTGCCGGTTATCAGAGGTGATTGGAAATGGTTCGTCATAATGCTTCTGGCCGGTGGGGCAACATTTGGTATTTCCTGGTTTGTTTTCCCCTTCATCTACAACGGCATATTTGTCAAGGACCTGTTGGGTAGGGGCTTTGGCCCCACCAATGAAAGAGACGCTTCGTTGCTTAGAGGAAAGGGCTTTTCTGCTTCGTTTACTCCACCATCGGCAAAGCCTTCTCGATTGACATTCTCCCAGAATAGTCCGAAAGAACATAGCGATGCATTGAAACCCCTACAATACAGACCAATGAACTCCAATGAAGAGCAGGAAGGTTTTCATCATCAGGAAATTTCGGACTGCCTTGTCGAGCACTGTGATTTTTCAGGCCAAGTGGTTCCCGATTGGCCGGTAGAATTGCACTCCGGCACCATTGAAAAGACAATAGATGCAACTGGAAGTGAAAGCTTTTCTGCTACTGTGATGGTTTCCAATGCTCAGGGTCGTACCATCAAATATATGGAGTGGGAGCTTGAGCTCTTCGATATCCTCAAGCGGCCCATTGTAGGCGAAACCCAAGTGTTGGTTCGACATGAGGAAACTCTTGAGGCGGGCCAGAGTGCAGTAGCAACCACAGACAAGGTTCTTCCCTCCAGGACAAAGTCCTTTATTCCCAAGCTCACTGCCGTCCTGTATGAGGATGGACAGATCCTCCAGTATGATAAGGATGCACAAGCTTATGCCGTCGAACCCAGAAAAGAGGTAGAAGAGCTTGGGGGTTTTGAGGCGGGCTTTCCTGGATTCTTCCAACAAAAGCATGGTTTGCCAGGGGTGCCAAAATATATCCATGAAACCGATGTTCAAGGTATCTGGACCTGTGCTTTCTGTGGCAGTCGCAATGGGGTGCAAAACAGTATATGCAGGCTCTGTGGGATACCCCTGGCACACCAGGAACTCTGCACTGGGTCCGTGATGGGAGAAGAGTTGGTCGAATGGGCACAACAGAGGGAAGCGAGCCGTCTGCAAGAAGCTAGGGAGCTGCGGAAAGAGCAGGAGAAGGCAAGGCAGGTGGCGCTTGCACAAAAACAACAAATCAGACAAGAGCAAGAGGCTAAGGCGCATAAAAAAGATATTTGGTTGACCGTAATTATTTTTTTGCTGGTTATTGCCATCATCTTGTGGGCTTTTCTGGTGGGTCGGAACATAGGAGCATATGGCAGGGCGAATAGTTTTCTAGAGTCAGGGGATTTTTATGAGGCATATGAAGAGTTCGCAGCTTTGGAAGGGTATAAGGACGCTAGAGAGCGATCACTGGAAGCATACACGAAGTACATACTTCAAATGGGCTTGGCCGATCAGGTGGAGGGGTGGAAATGGCTTGCATCACAAGGAATAGCTGAGGCCCCTGAAGCAGTGTACTCCCTTTCTGGGAAGTTAGAAGCTGAAGGATCCTTCCTGCAAGCATTTCAGGGATTTAGGTCTCTTGGTGAATACAAGGATTCAGATGCAAGATTTTTGGATGCCTATAGGAAGTTTGTCCAACAAGAACCATCACTGGATTTCCGCCTGGAGGGGTACCAGTGGTTACTCGATCAGGGGTACTCTCAAGAAGCCTTTTACGATTATGCCGTAGCATTTTTGAAAGATGGTGACCCCAATGGAGCCTACCCGTTATTCAAGATACTTGGGAACTTTAAAGATGCTTCGCATATGAGCGATACCCTGGAAGGGATACTCTAGCTTTCCTTTGGGATTCACGAGGAAAAGAGTTGAAGATGTGTGCCCTACGTTACATGCACTGAATCACCAAAACAAATCGCATAGTATCTGGAAATGTAGTACAATTTGATAGCTTCAAACGTATTGAAAAGTACCCTTGAGGATTGCTGATTTAGGAATAGTATATTTTACCGCCCAATCCATCGAAATGACGATACCGGACAAACCCAGCAGTAGCAATCAACAGTATCGGATTAGCCAGATTGGGAAACAAATACTGAAGAAATATAGAAATTTGAAAGAAGATCCTGAGAAATAGGGGCTAGGGATCTTCTGAATCAGATGGGGAATATTCTTTTCTTCTATGGCTTTTCGCCCGAAAATAGGAAAGGAGTTGGAGACACGTGTCCTTCAACTCCTTTGCTGGTTCTCTTGGGTAGTGTTTTAGATTCCCAGCATCAATGAAACCGTCCCAAAATAGATGATCAGGCCGGTAATGTCTACAATGGTAGTCAAGGCCGGGCTGGCTACCAGAGCCGGGTCGAGTTTCAAGGCAGCGGCTCCTAGGGGGAGCAGGGCTCCTATGATGGTTGCTGACACTACCTGGATAGCTAGGGCAACGGCTATGGC
>CAZGOK010000265.1:0-2828 GCA_964527665.1 uncultured Sphaerochaeta sp. | reverse complement strand
TATCTCTTTTTGTCTAGAAATCCTCGTCAGCGAGCACATCCTGGTAATCGGGGTTCTGTATCATGACACGCTTGGCATAGGAGCACAAGGGGATGATCTTCTTGTTCTCCTTTCTGGCAAGCTCTGCAACCTTGTGCACCAGAAGACCGCCCACCCCCTGGCCGCGCAGGGCATCAGAGACAAAGGTGTGGTCTATGACCAGGGTCCGCTCATCGCGAGGGTGGTAGGTTATCTCGGCTAGGGGGTTGTTCGCATCTTCGCCTACATAAAAACCGTTCTCTTTCTTTTTGCTCTCTACCATAACCCACCTCCTACTTTGTGGCGTTCAACATCTGTTTTGCATGGAAAAGGCTCACTTCACTCGCCTCATCTCCACTGAGCATGCGGGCTATCTCCTGTTCCCGCCTTGGGCCCTCCACCTGCTGGATATGGCTGAAGCTCATTCCATCCAAGACATCCTTGGAAACGACAAGGTGGGCATCAGCCTGGCTTGCTATGGAAGCGAGGTGTGTGATGACCAACACCTGATGGCTCTTGCTCAACTTCTTCAGTTGCTTGGCGACCGAGAGGGCGACACTGCCGCCTATGCCGGCATCAACTTCATCGAAGATCAGGGTCTCTACCCTGTCATGATGGCTGAGGGTGGTCTTCAAGGCAAGCATAATCCTGGAAAGCTCGCCTCCGCTTGCCACATCCTTGATGGGACGGCTCTCAAGGCCCGGGTTTGCACAGATCATAAAGGCTATGGAGTCCGCTCCGCTGACCGATGGCGCTGAAGGTGCTACGTCTATGGTAAAGAGCGCTTCCTTCATGCCAAGGGTCCTCAAGGTCTCCTCTATCTCGCTTTGCAAGGTCAGGGCGGCCTTCTGCCTCACCGCAGTAAGGGTTGTTGCCGCCGCATGCATGGCGGCCTCTGTCTTGGTGATCTTTTTCTCCAGGTCCAGCAGGAGGTCCTCTCCCTGCTCACTTTGCTGAAGCTTCTCCTCGCTCTCTGCCTTGAAGGCAAGCATTGCCTCCAGGGAGTGGCCGTACTTTTTCTTGAGCCGCTGCAGGAGGGCAAGCCGACCTTGCATTTGGTCAAGCTCCATTTGCGAGAAGGACATGGAGGAGAGGTAGTCGCGCAGGCTCTCATAGATGTCCTCAAGCTCGATGGAGGAGCTTTCCAGCCTCTGGTGGAACTCGGCAAGATTCGCATCGCTCTTGGAGGCGATGCCTATCTGCTTGCCAGCCTGATGAAGGCTCCCCAGCAGGCTTGAACCTGCATCAGAGCCGTGCAGCAAGGTAGTGGCCAAGCTCAGGCTGTCATGGATCTGCTCAAAGGAGGCGATGGTGCGTATCTGCTCGACCAACTCATCGTCCTCCCCTATCCGGGCCTTTGCCTTGGAGATCTCATCAACGGCAAACTTGAGGAACTCCGCCTCACGAGCGCTATCCTTAAGGTTCTTTGTAAGTTGTACCCGCTCTTGCTCGAAGCTCTGCAAGAGCCTGTACAACTCCTGGTACCTCAGCTTCTCCACGTGGCAGGATCCGAAGGCATCGAGTACCAACAGCTGGTTGGCACTTGAGAGCAGGCTCTGGTGGTCGCGCTGTGCGCTGATGTCCAGCAGCTCCTCCCCTAGCAGCGTCAGGTCCCCCCGTGTGGCGGCCCTGCCTTGGATATATGCACTGGAGCGTCCGTTGCTGCGCACAGTCCTGGAAAGCAGGATCGATCCGTCCTCGAGGGATAGGTCGTTCTCAGCGAGATAGCCCTCTATGACAGGGGGGATGCTCTTGCCAAGAAAGAACGTGGCGCTGACGGTTGCGGCTTCACAGCCGCTACGGATGGCCTGTGCATCGGATCTTTCTCCCAAAAGCAGGGCAAGGGCACCAAGGATGATGGACTTTCCCGCTCCTGTCTCTCCGGTTATGACGGTGAAGCCCTCACCAAAGTTGATGGTTACATCGTCGATGAGGGCATAGTGATGAATATCAAGGCGCTCAAGCATGGAGACCTCCTCCTGACCAGTTGAGTTTGTCACGTATTACTTCTATATAGTTACGCCTTTCGCTTGTGACTAGGAGCGCTTTACTTCTAGATTTCTCCACAATTATGACATCTTCCTCTTCCAAGGTGAAGGTCTGCTGCCCATCGATGGAGAGCATCAGGCCGGTACGCTGGCCCTTGTGGATGGTGATGGAGACCTTTGACTCCCCGCTGATGACCAGCGGACGATGGGAGAGGGTAAAGGGACAGACAGGGGTCACTACCAGGGCCGAGAGGTCCACATCGAGGATGGGCCCCCCCGCTGCAAGGCTGTACCCGGTGGAGCCGGTGGGGGTCGCTATGATCAGGCCGTCAGCCCGGAAGAAGCCGGCATGGGTCTGCCCGATGGCAAGGGAGAGATTGATGACCTTGCTGATGCCGCTGGAGGTCACTACCATCTCGTTGAGGCCGTGACCGGAGAATACCCGTTCGCCGCCGCGCATGACCGCCACTCGCACCATAAGGCGGCGACTGATGGAGTTGCGCCCCTTTAGGTAGTGCTCGATGGCCTCTTCCCACTCATCGACGGAGATCTCGGTGATATAGCCGAAGGTCCCCAGGTTTATGGCCAGGATCGGGATGCCCAGGTCCTGCAGGTACCTGGCGCAGTAGAGCACCGTCCCGTCCCCTCCGAGGCAGATGACCAAGTCGGTGCCCTCCTCGACAACCAGAGGATCATTTTCCTCACAGGTGCGGAAGATGGACGAAGTGATATCCCTCTGCCCAAGGTAGGAGGATATCTTCTCGGACAGTTCATGGGAGGCTGTCTTTTGCCAGTTGGCTATGATGAGCACCTTGTGCAGTG
>CAZGOK010000264.1:0-2832 GCA_964527665.1 uncultured Sphaerochaeta sp. | reverse complement strand
AAGGGAATCCCAATATGGTCGGCAATGCGTCTGACCAAGGCCTTGAAGGTCGATCGGTTTTCCACCGTAGCGGTGATGTCAAGGAAGGTAAGCTCGTCCGCCCCCTGCCTGCTATAGAGCTGGGCGAGTTCCACTGCATCGCCTGCATCACGCAAATTGATGAAGTTGATCCCTTTTACTGTTCTGCCATCACGTATGTCCAGGCACGGTATGATTCTTTTAGCTAGCATCTGTCTCCTCCTTGAAACGCATAAGCGCCTCCAGTGTAACGACCCCTTCATAGATGGCCTTTCCCAGTATTGCCCCACCCAAGCCCGCTTTATGCAAGGCGTACACATCTTCTATGGAGGCTATGCCCCCAGAAGCTATCAGGTGTAGGGTGGGCCTTGAGGCAAGTAGTTTTTCGTACAGGGCAAAGGAGGGACCGCTGAGCATCCCGTCAAGGGCGATGTCGGTGCAGATTACCCTGAAAAATCCTTTGGCAAGATAGGAATCAATGAATGGCCCCACCTTAAGGGAGGTGGCCTCAAGCCACCCATGGGTTGCGATCATACCATCTTTGGCATCGGCGCCGAGAATGAGCCTGTCCGCTCCATAGCGAGCAAGCCAGCTCTCCACCAGAGGAGGGTCCTTTGCGGCTATGGAGCCGCAGGTGACCATGCTTGCCCCTGCATTGAAGGCGTCACGAAGGTCATCACTGCCCTTGATGCCTCCCCCAAAGTCGATGACAAGGCTCGTATGCTTTGCAATGCGCTCCAGGCTCTTTAGGTTTACAATGGCGCCACCCTTGGCCCCTTCCAGGTCCACAAGATGGAGTCTCTTCAGCCCATGGGCCTCAAAGCGCTTTGCCATTTCCAAGGGATCGGAAGCGTACTCCTTTTTCAAGGAGTAATCACCTTGGCTGAGGCGTACACACGCACCACCTATGATGTCGATCGCAGGAATAATATCCATCAGATTTCCTCCAGAAAATTCTTCAGCATCCTCTCTCCGGCACTGCCGCTCTTCTCAGGGTGAAACTGGCACCCCCAAAAGTTATCCTTGCGCAAGGAAGCGGTAAACTTAACCGAGGCATACTCGGCGGAAGCGATGGTGTCGAGGGAGAGCGGCACATAGTAGCTGTGGACAAAGTAACACCAAAGAGGGTCGGAAAGCCCTGCAAACAGGCGATCATCCCCAACCTCAAGGGTGTTCCACCCCATATGCGGAATCTTCTCCCCGTTGAGGGGTATGAACTTCCGTACAGATTCTGGGAATATGCCCAGACACTGGGTATCATGCTCCTCACTGAAGCTGCACATCAGCTGCATGCCCAGGCAGATGCCCAGAAAGGGTTGCGTCAAGGAGGGCAGAAAGGTATCAAGACCACGAGAGTGGAGGTAGGCCATTGCAGTCGATGCTTCCCCTACACCGGGGAAGATCACCCTGTCTGCACTCCTCAGTTCATCACAGTCTTCAGTAACGGTCGCCTCATACCCTAGACGGGCGAGCGAGCACAACACCGAACGGATGTTTCCTGCATTGTATTTGACGATGGCTATCTTCATAAAAGGCCTTTGGTGGAGGGCAGTGCATCACTGTGGGGATACTTGTGGACAGCCTTCTTGAGGGCACGAGAGAAGGCCTTGAAAAGGGCTTCCACCTGGTGATGCACATTGCCCTCTGAAACCTTCATGGCCAGGTTGCACTGTGCGGCATCACTGAAGGACTTGAAGAAGTGCTCAACCATCTCGGTGGGGAAGGAACCCACATACTCGCGCTTCAGGGGGACCTCCCAAAGCAGGGAAGGACGACCTGAGAAGTCCAAGGCCACCTCGGCAAGCACGTCATCCATGGAGAGCAGTTCAAAGCCGTAGCGGCTTATGCCGCGTTTATCTCCCAGGGCCTCACGCACCCCCTGCCCAAGGGCAAGGGCCACATCCTCAACGGTGTGGTGCTCATCAACCACCAGGTCCCCATGGGCAAGTAAGGTGATATCAAGGCCGCTATGCCTGAGCACCTGGTCGAGCATATGGTCGAAGAAGGGGATGTGGGTATGCACTTCCCCTTCTCCTGTCCCATCGAGGTTCACCAATAAGGAGATTTCAGTCTCCTTGGTGTTCCTGGTGATCTCAGAGGTCCGCACCTTGGCATTGGAGCCATCAAGCAGGAAGGAGGCAATTGCATTCCAGTTGTCACTGACAAAGATACAGGTATCTTTGAGCGCCTGGTCCAACTCCTCCTTCTGGGAAGGAGGGACAAACCAGATTGCCTTGCACCCCAGGTTATGGGCCATGCGCACATCTGTCTGGCGGTCGCCGATGACCACTGAGTTTTCCATGTCATACTCGCCAGAGAGATACTTGTCCAGCATCCCTATCCCTGGCTTACGCCCCGGGCAGTTGTCAGAGGGAAGGGAGAAGTCTACATGCACATCATCAAAGGTAATGCCCTCGCCTTGCAAGGTTGCAAGGATTCGCTCGTGCGGCTCTGCAAAATCATCCAGAGGGAAGGAGGGGGTGCCCACCCCGTCCTGGTTGCTGACCATGGCAAAGTGGAAGGAGCCTTCCTTGCGTATCCTAGAAAGGGCACCAAACACCCCTGGGATGTATATGATCCTCTCAAAGGAGTCGATCTGGTCCTCAATTACAATAATTCCATCGCGGTCCAGAAACAGGACCGCCTTATGCATCTTCTTGTTCATCATGCTTCCTTATATTCAGAAAGAGCTGTCAAAAGCTTGTCATTCTCAGCCCTGCTGCCAATCGTTATCCTAAGGCAGTTCTCACAGTGGAGCTCACGGCTACGGTTTCGTACAATAATACCTTTTTGGGCAAGATAGTGGTAGAGCTT
>CAZGOK010000263.1:0-2908 GCA_964527665.1 uncultured Sphaerochaeta sp. | reverse complement strand
TGCTTGACCCCGAACTATCAAGTGTCTTGCCATCAGAATCAAACATCTGCCACTTCATGCAACGCTTCAAGAAGTTCCCTGTTTCGTTTACTACGCCTCAAATCTACGAACGGGCCTTTGGGATTGGCTCTACTCAGGATGACGTATTGGCATGGGAATGCACAACGAACCTACAGAAGAAGGTACAAGCACACATCAAGGCTGGTGGGATATTCCGGACCATGGGAGGGTATATCCCAGCACCTGTTGGAGTATAGGGTATACATCTCTATCCAGAAACTATTCGCTTTGGATAGTTTTCTGAGAGCCCACTACATTCCCAATATTGTCTTAGTCTTTTCGTTCTGACTTTCCCGGTTCCCTCACGCTTTCAGCTCTGATCAAGCATTCTGCAGATAGGCAAACACTTCTCGAATCGCTACAGGTTCTCTACTCTGTTCGTTATGAATGCAAAGCTTCTCACACTTTTTTAGTTCTTCCTCTGTTGCCTGGTGGGCATTCACTATCCTTTTCGAGCCGACTATGTTGCCCACCATCAAGCGACGCATAATGCCCCTGATGTCCAGGTCACTGCTGCACTGAGGCTTCTCACAGAAAAGGCAGTGCGAAGCCTTCTCCCTGATTTTGTTCTCAGTGAACCTCCTATCGCCAAAAAGATGATCTTTGTTGAAGGGCGGATCTATCAGGTTCACATACTGCTTTTGCCCCTTGTCGTAGAGGTAGGGCTGTAGATTGCGTCTCTTGAGTATGGCATTGGCAGCACTGACGCCCGATACCGTTACAGTGGGAGTTCCTGTTCCCATCACCGTAGACTCACCGCAACAGTAAAGCGAATCCCAGCGGGTCCTTGTGTGCTGCCTCTTGAACATGTGCTGGCCAAGCATCATCTTAGGCCCGGCAACAGATCCTCCGTTTTTCATCGTATATCGCTCGATGGTACGGGGGGTGGCCACCTCACTAAAGGTTATAGCCTCCTTGAAGCCCGGAATGCGCTTCTCTACCACCTTGATAAGACGCTCCTTCTCCCTCTCTTTCATGGATGCATAGGTTTGCTCGTCAGAACCCTTCCAATCACCAAAGGTAGGTCCGATGGCCATCAGGATATGCTCGTCTTCTGAACAGATACTCTGGTCATCGATACTCGGGCTGTAGATGGTGACCTCACTCTCATCAAGCTCCTTAGGATTGCCCACCAGCATCTCAATGGGTTGCATATCCGCAGGGAGTACCTCTTTTTTCACTGTGGTGTAGAGCACTACACTAGGATAGGTAGGCACCTGGCTTGATGCCCAATTCCTCTCTGTTTCTATTGTTTCCTCATAAGGAAGCAGCTTCTCATAGAGGTTCCAGACAGTACCCGAATAAACCAAGTCCTTGGCATAGAGCTTTCTGCCATCATCAAGTTCGACTCCATGAGGTTTGCCATCGGCAAACAGGATGGAAACCACTTCACTTTCCATGATCATGGTACCCCCATGTTCCTCGATGCTTTTTTCCAATTTTCCACTCAAAAAAAGCGTTGATCCTGCAGGATAGTAGCTGCCACCTATATGGTTGTCGACAAACATGACCGTTGCCAGGATGGCAGGGGCCTCCTCTACTGTTGCATAGCAGTAGGTTGAGGTCAGCTTGTCAAAGAAATTGAAGATGTCGGGATCGGTGAAATACTTCTCAAGAAGTGTCTTGGCCCCCTTGTTCAGGTAGCCTAGGAACCTGGCGTACGAGATGGGATGGCGCAACAGCGCCTTCAAGCCCTCTTTCTTATCCATTTCATCAGGGGTGCCATAGGAGGGGTTCTCCACCATGACGTGGGTGTAGATCCTCTCCATGTCATGGTAGAACCGCTGGATACTCGCCCTTTGCGTAGGGAACGCAAGGGCGAGCTCTTCGATGAAAGCATCGATGTCAGTGTGGAAATTGATCTTCCTACCCTTGAAATGAACCGCGTAGAGAAGCTCATGCCTGATGATGTCTATTGGCTCTTCCAAGGCATTGAATACGAATCGATGGGCATTGAACCCCCTCTCCCCCCAGCCGTACAACATGGAGGAGCCCTGGTCAAAGGTAGCGCTGCCCCGCCTGAACGCCCCACATGAGCCCCCAGGTTGGTAGCCCTTGTCAACAACACCAACGCGAAGCCCCCTCTTTGCAAGCAGGGAGGCCGCTGCCAATCCACTGAGCCCACCACCGATAACCAGTACGTCAAAGTCCATCATATTCCCTTTATTTCCTTACTGGGATTCTACACCAACTAGGAGTATTGTGCGAGAATAATCTTCAGCTACAATCGAGGATACACAGCAACACCGTATTGCATCGTTACTTCCGATCGAGGATCTCTTTACAGAAAGCCTCAAGTTTCTGCTTGTGGGTTGGGTAGGTCTCCTTAGTAAGCGAAGCAAAGCCGATTACCTGGCGAACGGTGCTCTTTGGCAGTAATTTTCTCATGGCCGAAAGGCACTTCTCTTGTTGCCCTCCCCCACTGTTTGCCACCAGGTAGACATCTTTTCCCTCGATGGCATAGCTGTTCAGGAAGGAGCGTACAGGGGAGCTGACGCTCCCGGCCCAGACGGGGCTTGCAATGACCAGCGTGTCATACGCCTTGAGGTCTATCGCCTTGTTTGCCAAGGGGGGCTTGGTACGGAAGACAGAGCTTTGTCCTGCCCAGAAGAACTTGAGGAACTTGTTTGTTGTGGAGAACTCCTTTTGGAGCTTCAAGCGTATGACAGGGCAGCCTAGCTGCTTGCTCATTTTCTGGGCGATAAAATGGGTGTTGCCATCGAGGGAATAATAGATCAGTGCTGTTCTCTCCATAGAGACGCTCCTTCAGAATCCAGATTATTAATTCTAGCATAAAAACCTTGTTTGCTACTGTTTAGTTTTAGCTTTTGACTGTTTTGGCATAATT
>CAZGOK010000262.1:0-2912 GCA_964527665.1 uncultured Sphaerochaeta sp. | reverse complement strand
GCGTATATGATCTTTCCCCTTGCCCAGAGGGGAGTGCTGAAGATGAGAAGGAGGAGTAGGAAGGTCCAAACTGTTCGTCTCATACCTTCAGTATACAGATACTGCTTGATTGTTCTATTCCCTACCTAGGGCATATTTGCTATTTGGCAACCAATTGTCCGTTCAGGAACTGCCTGATCTGAGTAACTCTTACTGATAGCCTAACTATTTTAGATCGTGGCCGGTCGAGGGTGTGCGCTGTGATGGTGTGTCCCTCCCAGAGAAGGGAGACTCTGAAATGGTCCCCTTGGAACTCAGTGCTGACCACTCGCGCGTTGTTGAACTCTAGGTGGGGGAAGAACTCTGGCAGTGGCAAGGTGCTGTCATCCTGGACAGTGACATGCTCGGGGCGGAAGAAGATCACATGCTCGCCTTCCAGTGGCTTTATGGGATATTTGTCCTCTTCTGTCTGGTTTGCAAGGTTTCTGGGAATGAGGGAGTAGGGCAGGATATTTCCTTCTCCCATAAACGAGGCGACAAAGAGCGTGTTCGGCTTGCGGTATATCTCCTCTCCTGTGCCACTTTGGCTAACCTGTCCGTCCTGCATGACGATGATGGTATCGGCTATGGCAAGGGCCTCCTCCTGGTCATGGGTTACGTAGAGCGTGGTGATGCCCGTCTCGTCGTGGATCCGTCGTATCTCGGTGCGCAGGTGTTTGCGCATCTTGGCATCGAGGGCGGACAGCGGCTCGTCAAGGAGCAGCAACTGTGGCTTGGAAGCCAGGGCACGGGCCAGGGCGACACGCTGTCGCTCTCCCCCGGAAAGCTCCTGGGGTTTGCGTTTCTGGTAGCCGTCAAGGCCGACGAGGGTGAGCAGGCGCTGCACCTCGGCTGAGCGAGCTCGTTTTTTGGTGTTTCTGATCTTCAAAGGATATGCGATGTTCTGCTCCACGCTCATGTGGGGGAAAAGGGCATAGTCCTGGAATACCATGGCGATGCTCCTTTGGTGCACCGGTTCATGGATGATATCCTTGCCCTTGAGCAGTATGCTTCCCTCCTCCGGGGTTATGAGACCTGCAACCAGTTGCAGCGTAGTGCTCTTGCCACACCCCGATGGTCCGATGATGCACGCAAGTTCCCCCTCCTTGACGGAGAAGGAGGCGTCCAGAGCGAAGTCCTTATAAGAAGCCTTCATGGAACAGGTCAGACCCTTATCGGCCATTGGTCCCTCCCTTTGCCAGTTCACTGACGAGAAATACGATGGTGGATACAAGAATGAGGACAGTGCCAAGGGCACAGGCCCCTTGGAAGTTGTACGAGCCTATGAGGCGGTACATGATCACCGGAAGGGTGATGATGGCGCTGTTGGCCAACGTCAGGGTTGCTGTAATTTCCCCCATGCTGAGGGCAAAGGCAAACATGCCTCCGGTTATCATCGCCGCCCTGAGCAGGGGGATTTCAATGAGGAAGAAGGTACGCAAGGGTGTTGCCCCGAGGGTAAGGGAGCTTTGGATATAGGAAAGAGGCATCTTGCGGTACTCCGGAAGTATCGTCCTCAGAACAAATGGGATGGCTATGACCATGTGTGCAAGCACCACAAGCGTATAGCCAACCGACACGCCTCCGCGGATCCTGTTAGCGATCAGATAGTAGCCCAAGCCTATGATCACCGAACTGACGGTCATAGGCAGCATGCCGAACAGCTCCAAAGCCGATGAGGCGAAGCCCTTCTTTCGGATCGCAGTTGCCAGTGTCAGCGCTATGGGGACGGTCACCACTGCCACCAAGGCGGCTATGAGCAGGCTGTTGGTCAGCGCCTGCAGAGCTGATCCCATATGGCCTGTCCCCCTTTCGAGTGCGAAGAGCTGTCGATACCATTTGAAGCTGAAGCTCTCAACCCCTGAGCGTGTTGCTGATGCCATGAAGGAGCGCACGACAATCGATGCTATCGGGGCCAGGATGAACAGCAGTGTCACCGCTGAGTAGAGAAAGGCAAGAATCTTGCCTGCAAGGGTTGCAGGTCTCTTGGAAAGAGTGGCAGATGAGGTGTTGAACTCCTCGCTTCTGGCGAGCATCTTCTGGCTCTTGTTGTACCAGACGAGCAGGACCGAGGTGATGATGAGGGAGAACAACGAAAGGGCCGCAGCCCCCCCGCTATCCATGGATGTTCGCGCCAGGCGGTATATCTCAACCTCCATAGTGGTGAACTGAGGGCCTCCACCAAGCACCAGGATGATGGCGAAGCTGTTGTAGCAGAAGAGGAAGACCAAAGTGGCAGCAGAGATGACCGAGGGTGCGAGCCTGGGAAGTGTGATGGTAAAGAACGTCCTGCTCCTTTTTGCGCCCAAGGTCCATGCAGCCATCTCGCAGTGGGTATCCATGTGCTCCCAGTAGGTTGATACCAGGTTCATCACGATGGGGAAGTTGAAGAAGGTGTGGGCCAGGATGATCGCCTTGAAGGAGTAGAGTATCTGTATCGGAGGTTCCTCAAGGGAGAAGAGCTTCATCAGCAGCTGGTTGAGAAAGCCGTTGTTGCCAAAGAAGATGACAAAGCCCAGGACCACCAGGATCGAGGGGATGACAAAGGGGACGGTGCTCAGGGCCCTGATGAAGCGCTTGCCCCTGAATGAGTAGTTTGCCAGCAGGTACGCTCCTGGCAAGGCAACAAGTACAGAGGCGAGCGTGCTCAACGCCGCCTGGTAGAGGGTGAACAGCAGGATGCGGATCGTGTACGCTGAGGTGAAGGTCTGCCGGATGCGGGAGAGCGAGAAGCCTTCCTCGGTGAGGAAGGCCGCCGAAAGGGTGAAGAAGAGGGGCACAAGAAAGAGTGCCAGCAGGACTAAAGCTCCTGGTACAGGCATTGCCTTGTAAAACCCCTTGTACTCTCCTCCAACCTTCTGCTTCATCTGCTCATCACCTGTGTCCACTCAGTT
>CAZGOK010000261.1:0-2933 GCA_964527665.1 uncultured Sphaerochaeta sp. | reverse complement strand
AAGACCGGCTTTCTCAGCATAGAAGGTCTTGGTAATCGCACCATGCATCTGCATAGGGCTCTTACAGCTGGAGACATGGGCGAGCAGGTCCGGATAGTACTTCTGGACATAGTCGATCCATGAAGGACAGCAGGAGGTCAGCAAAGGCAGGGAACCACCCTTGGTGATTCTTCCTACAAGCTCATGACCCTCTTCGATGATGGTGAGGTCGGCACTGAAGTTTGTATCGTGAACCGCATAGGCTCCGAGCATCTTCAAAGCTGCATAGATCTTGCCCGTTGTTACCGTTCCGGCAGGAAGACCAAAGGTCTCGCTCAAGCCTACACGGATGGAAGGGGCTATCTGGACAACCACTTTCTTGGTTGGGTCTGCAACTGCTGCACGGAAGGCGCTGATCTCATCCTTTTCGTAGATGGCACCGACGGGGCAATGTGCTGCACACTGGCCACACTTCACACAGGGGCTGTCATCGAGGGCGAGCATCGCTGCAGGGGCCATGCATGTGCCGTCCCCGCGTCCGATGAACTCAAGGGCGAAGGTGCCCTGCAAATCCTGACAGACCTGTACGCAACGACCGCACTTGATGCACTTCTCAGGATCAAGGACGATGGAGGCGGATGAAGTATCCTTGGGCGAATCGCTCAGGCGTACTTCATAGGGCTGTTCGCGGATGCCGAACTCAGCTGCCAAATCCTGCAGTTCACACTCTCCATTACGGATACAGGTGAGGCACGATGAGGGGTGTGTGCTGAGGATCAGCTCAAGGATAGTTTTTCTCACTGCGAAAAGCTCAGGATCATGGGTTATGACACTCAAGCCTTCATTGACAGGAGTGGCACAGGCACGAAGAATCTTCGCACTCCCCTCCTGCTTTACAATACATAGCCCGCAGGACCCGAAAGGAACCAGGTCATCGTGATAGCAGAGTGTGGGAATTCTGACACCTGCTGCCTTGGCAGCGTGCAGAACAGTTGTCCCTGCTTCAACTTCTACGGGAATACCATTTATCTTTACGTGTACGATACTCAATTTATTCCTCCTCTGTCGAATCCTAGTGGACTACGACAGCTCCAAATTTACAGGTCTCCAAGCAGACGCCACACTTGATACAGATGCTCTGATCAATAACATGGATCCCCTTCCTTTCACCGGTAATAGCACCGACAGGGCACTTGCGCGCACATGCAGTACAGCCGATACACTTATCAGCAAGAATTGAATAGGTGACCAATTTCTTACAGGTTCCGCTGGGGCAACTCTTGTCTTCGATATGGGCACGATACTCTTCACCAAAGAACTTCATGGAAGAAAGGATGGGGTTGGGAGCAGTCTGGCCCAAGGCACAGAGTGAGCCCATCTTCATGGCCTTTCCGATTGTCTCCATGGCAACAAGGTCCTCAGGGACTCCGTTTCCAACAGTGATCTTCTCCAGGATGTTACACAGGGAGCGGCCGCCGATTCTACAGGGGGCGCACTTACCACAGGATTCATCAACGGTGAAGTTCAGGTAGAACTTGGCAACGTCAACAATACAGTCGTCTTCGTCCATAACGATCATACCACCTGATCCCATCATGGAACCGATGCGTACCAATGAACCGAAATCGATGGGGGTATCTAGGTCAGCTTCAGTGATGACGCCGCCTGAGGGACCGCCGGTCTGCACGGCCTTGAACTTACGGTCGTTGGCTATGCCGCCGCCGATGTCAAAGACAATTTCTCGTAGGGTGGTCCCCATGGGAACCTCTACCAGACCTGAGTTACGGATCTTACCGGTAAGGGCAAAGACCTTGGTCCCTCTGCTGTCTGACGTGCCGATCTTGTTGAACCAGTTGCCACCCTTGGCGATGATGACGGGGATGTTTGCCCAGGTCTCAACGTTGTTGATGACAGTAGGCTTGCCCCAGAGGCCCTTGACTGCAGGGAAAGGAGGACGAGGCTGTGGCATGCCACGCTTTCCTTCGATCGACTGCAACAGAGCTGTCTCCTCACCACAAACAAAGGCACCGGCACCAAGGCGGATCTCGATATCAAAGTTAAAACCACTGCCGAGGATATTCTGGCCAAGAAGACCATATTCACGGGCCTGGGCCATTGCGATCTCAAGGCGGCTGATGGCCAGGGGGTACTCAGCACGGATATAGATGTAACCCTTTTGCGCACCGATGGCCTTACCACAGATGGTCATGGCCTCAAGGACGGAGTGCGGGTCCCCTTCAAGGGTAGAGCGGTCCATGTAGGCACCGGGATCGCCTTCATCAGCATTACAGACAACAAACTTAACATCATTTTCTGCCTGTTTGGTGAAGTTCCACTTCATCCAGGTTGGGAAGCCTGCGCCACCGCGTCCGCGCAGCCCTGCAGTCTTCAGCTCCTGAATGATATCGTCTCCGGTCATCTCAAAGAGAGCCTTTTCAAGGGCTTCATACCCTTCACGGGCAATATACTCATCAATATTCTCAGGATCGATAAAGCCACAGTTGCGCAGGACAATGCGGAACTGCTTCTGGTAGAACTGGATATCCTCTACCTTGGCATGCTTGCGACTTTCGCTCTTGTCATACAGCAAGCGGGTCACTTCACGACCCTTGATGATATGTTCAGCGATAAGTTCGTGTGCGTCCTTAGGGGTCACCTTCACATAAAAGGAGTCCTCAGGAAGAATCTTTACGATCGGGCCCTGCTCACAAAAGCCGAAGCAGCCGGTCTTGATGACCTGTACTTCATCAGCAACTCCCTGCTCTTTACACTCTTTTATAAGGTTCTGATAAATCTCGTCTGCACGGCTCGATTCACAAGCTGTACCGCCGCAGACCAAGATGTAGTTTCTGAAAGCCATTATCTACCCCCGTCCTTCTGAATGATGTCAGCAGCAGGGCGATCAAAGAGGTGATCGGTCACCAGTTGCTTTCCAATGATGTGCTGCTCAACAA
>CAZGOK010000260.1:0-2938 GCA_964527665.1 uncultured Sphaerochaeta sp. | reverse complement strand
TTGGAGGAGCCTACGCCCTGATCGCCATCGGCTACACGCTGGTGTACGGCATCCTCAGACTGATCAACTTCGCCCATGGCGATATCTTCATGATGGCCGGCTATTTCATGATATTCGCCCTAGCAAGCTTCCCCTGGCCTGTGGCCATCATCATTACCCTGGTTACCACCACGGTAATGGGGATAGGCATCGAGAAGTTTGCCTACAAGCCGCTACGCAATGCCCCACGCATGTCCATCATGATCAGCGCCATCGGAGTCTCGTACCTGTTGCAGAACCTCTCCACCTACGTCTTTACTGCAATTCCCCGTGGCTACCCTGAACTGCCCTACCTCAAGAGGATATTCCGGGTAGGGGAGCTCAGTGCTTCCTTTGTCACGATCCTTACCCCGATCCTTACCATTGTCCTGGTTGTCGTCCTTATGATCCTGGTCAACAAGACCAAGACCGGCATGGCCATGCGTGCAGTAAGCAAGGACTTTGAGACAGCCAAGCTGATGGGCATCAACATCAACCGCATCGTATCGGTAACCTTTGCCATCGGATCCCTGTTGGCTGGCATAGGTTCGATCCTATACTTCACCGACCGTATGTCGGTGACCCCCTTCTCGGGAACCTTACCAGGGCTGAAGTGTTTCGTTGCCGCCGTATTCGGAGGCATCGGAAACATTCCAGGCGCTGTAGTGGGAGGCTTCTTCATCGGCATAGTAGAGACGCTTCTCATAGCCCTCGGCTATTCCACCTTCAGTGATGCCTTTACCTTCCTGCTTCTTATCATAATGTTGCTTGTGAAACCGACCGGCCTCTTTGGCGAAACGAATGTGGAGAAGGTGTAGTCATGAAAATCAAAAGAAATACCCTCCTAACCACCATTTCCTTAGTCTCGCTTGTTGTTTTCCTGTACTGGCTGAGCGCCAATCGTCTTCAGCACGGCATGCTGGTATCAGTGTTGCAGAAGGGAGTCATCTTTGCCCTGGTTGCAGTCTCCATGAACTTGCTCAATGGTTTTACCGGACTCTTCAGCCTTGGACAGGCTGGCTTCATGTCCATCGGTGCCTATACCACCGCCATCCTTATCATTCCAGTCAAAAGCCTCGATGGTGTCTACTATATGAATGGTGTGCATCCTGGCATCAGGGCTCTGAAGATGGTTGTAGCAGACTCTCCTGCCTTTGTGCAGAGCGTCTTTCCTTTTATAGCCCTGTTACTGGGTGGCTTGCTTGCCGCCGCCATCGCAGCGATTGTAGGGGTGGCAGTGCTCAGGCTGAAGAGCGACTACCTCGCTATAGCAACCTTGGGCCTTTCGGAGATTATACGTGCCATTTTCTCCTCCCCCAACTTTGACCAGATAACCAATGGTTCCTATGGCCTGAACAAGATTCCCAACTTCCCAGAGATGGCTTGGGGCCTTATCCCGTCATTGCTGACACCCTTCATTGTGGTTGCCTTCTGTATTGTCTTTATCCTGCTGCTGATAAACTCCTCCTACGGAAGGGCTTTCAAGGCCATCCGTGAGGATGAGATCGCAGCAGAGGCCATGGGCATCAACCTGTTCAAGCACAAGTCCATGAGCTTTGTGGTAAGTTCGTTCTTCTCTGCTGTTGCTGGTGGCTTGTTGGCAATGTACATGCGTTCCATCGAGGCCAAGACCTTCTCCATTCCCCTGACCTACGACATCCTCCTGATCGTAGTCATCGGAGGCATCGGCAGTGTTTCTGGCAGTATCATCAGTGCCTTCCTGGTAACGGCTGCAAAGGAGTGGTGGCTACGCTTCTTCGACCAGCCGCTTTTCATCGGTGACTGGCAGGTCCCCCTGTTCCGCACCGGTTTCAGGATGGTAATCTTCTCCATCCTTCTTATGGTGGTAGTCCTAGTCTACCGCAAAGGGTTGATGGGCAGTAATGAGTTCAGCTGGGATCGTCTGCTAGGACGCTTTAGGCGGACAAACAAGAGTGAAGGGGGTGCAGCATGAGTAACATCCTCCTGAAGACCGAGCATATAACCATGCAGTTTGGTGGTGTCGTAGCTGTCGATGACCTCAACATAGAGATTCCCGAAGGGAAGATCACAGCCCTTATCGGGCCCAACGGGGCCGGTAAGACCACTGCCTTCAATGTCATAACCGGTGGCTACCAGGCTACCAACGGGCGGGTGACCTTCGACGGTCACGTCATTGGGGAGAACTACCCCCGCTCGAAGATGAAGAAGATCTACAACGGGACATACAAGACCTTGAACGAAAGGCAGACTATCAACACACCTGATAAGATTACCCGCCTGGGTATGGCGAGGACGTTTCAGAATATCAGATTGTTCAAGGAACTGACGGTGTTTGAGAATGTCCTCATCGCCAAACACTGTCATATCAAGGCAGGGATGTTGCGTTCGACCTTCAAGCTGAATGCAGCTGAAGAGCTGATGATGAACCAGGAAGCTGACAAGCTTCTGCATACCATCGACCTGCATATGCATCGTGATGAGAAGGCCTCTTCTCTTCCCTATGGCATGCAACGCAAGCTTGAGATCGCTCGGGCTCTGGCCACAGGGCCCTCTCTCCTCTTGCTTGACGAACCGGCTGCAGGGATGAACCCCAAGGAGACAGAGGAGCTTGCTCACTTCATAAAAGAGATCCAGGAATCCTTCTCCCTGACCATATTCCTCATCGAGCACCATATGGATCTGGTCATGGATATTTCGGACAAGATCTATGTGCTCGACTATGGCAAGACCATTGCAATGGGGACAGCTCAAGAGGTTCAGAACGATCCTGCCGTCATCATGGCATATTTGGGAGTTGAAGAAGCATGAGTCTATTGGAAATACGCGACCTTAAAGTTTGTTATGGCGGTATCGTTGCCCTCAACGGAATCTCCTTCGATGTCAACGAGAGCGAGATCGTCACCCTTATCGGCGCCAATGGCGCCGGTAAGTCCACCAC
>CAZGOK010000259.1:0-2945 GCA_964527665.1 uncultured Sphaerochaeta sp. | reverse complement strand
TCTGCATTGGAAACAAAATGCAAAAACCAGTCCTCCTGGATAATGGGCGCAGTATCCACATAAATTTCATCAAAGGCGCGTAGTTGTTCATCCAACTTAGCCAAATAAGGCTCATTTCCACTTTTAAACCGGGAGAAGTCACCTACCTTGCAGGCGATCACCTCACGGTACAGGTCCATATCCTCTGCAGAATTCGAACCTCCAAGATTAATTCCTACGCTCCTGAGAGTGCTGAGCACCTTCTCCTTTTGCATGCGAAACTCAGAACCAAGCACATCAACGGCATTGCCTGATGGCATGGTCGCTTTTCTTCGCTGCGGAGGGCTCTTTCTCAAAAGTTTAGCCATCTTTATCCTATGTATCCTTCTCGCGCTTAGCGCGAATAATTTCTATAGCCTCTTCGAGGGTGAGTGCTTCGATGAGCGCTTCATCCTTCTTGTATTCGGCAGGAAGGGGCACATTGGCCTTACCTACCTTCAAATAGAAGCCATAACGACCGCTTGCCACAGCAACGGTCTCTTTTTCGAAATCCCCAAGTTGTCTGACTACAGAAGCAGAGCTTTTGGCTCGACCAGCTCCTTTTTTTCCGGCCTTGGGTTTTTCCTCTGCAAGCAAGGCTTGCGCCTCTTCCAACGTGATGGAGAACAGCTGCGCATCATGGTCGCGCTTGTTCAGATTCCTGTACTCACCGTTGCACTCGATGAAAGGACCATACTTGCCCTTGGCAGCCACTATATCATGATCATCCTTGTCCTTGCCCAAAATCCTCGGCAAGCCGAGGTACTTGTTGGCAATAGTCAGATCATGCTCCAAGGATGCATCGCTCACATACTTTGGAATGCTTGCCCGTTTTGCATCTTTGCCACTACCCTCCTGCCAGTAGGGGCCAAAACGACCGGTCATCAGCTGTACGGGCTCTCCTTTTACCACCCCCGTTCCCAACTCTTCCGGCTCAATCTTCACCTTGCCCTTTGCAATAAGAGCCTGCACCTCCTCATCGGTGATGGTCCCTGGCAGCCAGGTAGCAGGAAGTGAAATATACTGACTCTTACCGTCGACCTCAGGGGCCTGCACGTACGGGCCATAAGGTCCGATGAAGATGGGGTTCTCATCGCTGATATGGGAGAGGGACAAGGTCTTGGATTCAGTCTTGTTATCTTTTTCCATCTGCACCTTGTTCTGGTTCTCAAGGCCATTCTCCCCAAGGTAGAAATCCTTAAGGAAGGCCACCTTGTCCAGTTCGCCCTCGGCTATATGGTCAAGGGCATTCTCCATGTTGGAGGTAAAGTCATAATCGACAAACTGCAGGAAATTAAGCTCAAGAAACTGACAGACGCCAAAGCCGGTAAAGGTGGGTGCCAAGGCTGAGCCCTCCTTGATCACGTACTTGCGGTCCAGCAGCGTCTTCAAGATCGTCGCATAGGTGGAAGGGCGCCCGATGCCCCGCTTCTCCAGCTCCTGCACAAGCGAAGCCTCGGTGTAGCGGGCAGGGCTCTTGGTCTGGTGCTCCAGGCTCTCCAAGGAGACCAGCGGACAAATCTCTCCCACCGAGAGAGGGGGAAGCAAGGTCTCCTTGTCCTCTAGAGCCGCATCAGGGTCATCAGAACCCTCAACATAGGCTCGCAGGAAACCAGGGAACACTATCTGTGTCCCTGAGGCAGAGAACAAGGCATCCTTTGCCTTGATGCTTACACTGGTGGTCGCCTTCTGGGCGTCGGCCATCTGCGAAGCAAGGGTACGCTTCCAGATCAACTCATAGAGGGCGAGATCCTTGCCGGAAAGGTTGGTCTTGGCAGGAATCATGAAGCTTTCACCTGAGGGGCGGATGGCCTCATGCGCCTCCTGGGCACCAGAACTTTTCTTTGCCTTGAAGTATCTGGCGGAGGGGGAGAGATAATCTTTGCCATAGAGCTTCTCAACCTGTGTCCGTGCAGCGTTTGTCCCTTCCTGGCTGAGTGAGGGACTGTCGGTACGCATGTAGGTAATGAAGCCGTTCTCATAGAGTTTCTGTGCAATGCGCATCGTGTCCGAAGCGCTGATGCGCAGCTTCTTGATGGCATCCTGCTGCAGCGTACTGGTGGTGAAGGGGATGCTTGGCCTGGTGACAAACGGCTTGCGCTGGATGTCGGTTACCTCATAGGTAGCATCCTGCAGTTCAGCCACGATTTCTTCAACTTTGGCCTTATCCAGGAGCAGTTTCTTGTCAGAGCCCTTGTAGGCCCCTGTCACCGAATCAAAATCCTTCCCCCCTGCAAGGCTCATGCCCTGATAGGAGGTCAGCTTTGCCTCATAGCTTTGCTTGGAGGAGGAGAGCAACTCGGCCTTCGCATCGAAGTAGGTGCTCTGTAGGAAGGCTATGCGCTGCCTCTCGCGCTCAACTGTCAGACGCAAGCCAACCGACTGCACCCGTCCGGCTGAGAGCTTTTTGTTGGCAAGCTTTTTCCACAGCGTGGGTGAAAGGGTGTATCCATAAAGACGGTCAACCACTCGCCTGCCCTCCTGGGCATGCACCAGGTTTGTATTGATATCCCTACCACTGGTAAGGGCTTTCTGGATGGCACTTTTGGTAATCTCGTGGAATACCATTCTCTGGTAAGGAATCTTTGGCTTCAGCACCTCCACAAGGTGCCACGAGATACTCTCCCCTTCACGGTCCTCATCAGTTGCCAGCAAAAGCCTGTCGGCACCCTTGAGACTTTTTTTCAGCTCCCTGATCAAAGACTCCTTGCCCTCGACCACCTTATAATCACAAGCGAAATCGTTTTCCACATCAATGGACATATGCTTTTCGGGAAGATCCCGGATATGACCTTTACTAGCTACGACGGTACATGTCGAAGGAAGAAATTTTGCTATCGTCTTCGCCTTGGTTGGCGACTCGACGATTATGAGAACTTTAGAATCATCCATGCAGTGCACTCCTCAATGCCTCGAAACCTTATAGC
>CAZGOK010000258.1:0-2978 GCA_964527665.1 uncultured Sphaerochaeta sp. | reverse complement strand
CAAGCGATCGATAATGCTGTCAGGCAGATTGACTCGTGCTTGCCCGCTTTCATTGAAAAGTATCCCTTTTCCCATAGCGAAGGGAACTTCTACGAAGCCAGTGAGAATATCGAATGGACGACAGGGTTCTGGACAGGAGAACTGTGGCTTGCCTACGAGCATACCCACGCCTCCAAATATAAGGATGCCGCCCTCAAGCAGGTAGCCTCCTTCAAGGATAGGATCCTCAACCGAATCGATGTGAACCATCATGACATGGGCTTTTTATACTCCCCCTCCTGTGTGGCCGCTTATAAGCTGACCGGTAGTAAGGAGGGAAAGGAGGCTGCCTTGTTGGCTGCTGACAACCTTGTAGCCCGATTCCAGCCTACAGGCCAGTTCATCCAAGCTTGGGGAGAGTTGGGAGCCGAGGACAACTACCGTTTGATTATCGACTGTCTTTTGAACCTCCCTCTGCTGTTCTGGGCAACCGAAGAGAGTGGGCATGCACTCTATCGCGATATTGCATTGAAGCATATCGATACTGCAATGCGCGTCATCATCCGTGACGATGACTCAACCTACCATACCTATTATTTTGATACGGTGACAGGCGAGCCTACCAAGGGCGTGACACGCCAGGGGTATCGGGATGGCAGTGCCTGGTCGCGTGGGCAGGCCTGGGGGATATATGGGGCAGCCCTTGCATACCGTTATACTAAAAACCCCAAGTACTTTGACCTGTTTGAGCGGATGACCCGCTTCTTCCTTGACCACCTGCCTACCGACAGGGTTCCCTACTGGGACTTTGATTTTACCGACGGCAGTGATGAGCCCAAGGACTCCTCTGCAAGTGCGATCGCCATTTGCGGGATGCATGAGATGGCAAAGTACCTCGATGAGGACAAGGCTGTATTCTATCGCACCGAGGCAGAAAAGTTGTTGCATGTGCTCATAGAATCCTGTGCCGCTACGGACCCCAAGACGAGCAATGGTCTTCTGCTGCATGGTACCTATGCACGCAAGAGCGAGTACAACCCCTGCAACAATAGGGGCGTTGATGAGTGCAACACCTGGGGAGACTTTTTCTACCTGGAGGCTCTTATGAGGTTTGCCAAGGATTGGGATTCGTACTGGTAGAAGATAAGGAGGTCTAGTTGTGAGAAATAAGAAAAATCTCTTATACATATTTGCCGACCAGTGGCGCTATCATGCCATCGGCCATGTGGGTGAGGACTCTGTGCACACCCCAAACATGGATAGGTTTGCCAGTGAGAGCGTCGCTTGTAGCCAGGCGATCAGCAGTTATCCGCTTTGCTCTCCCCATCGAGCCGCCCTGCTGAGTGGCAAATACCCCCTTTCCTGCGGGCTGTGGACCAACTGCAAGAAGGGTCTTGCAGTCAGCCCATCCCTTGCCTCTCAGGAGATCACCTTTGGGGATGTCCTGAAGGGCGAAGGGTATGACACTGCCTATATCGGCAAGTGGCACCTTGATTCCAGTGATGAGAACTACTACGACAAGCCTGAAGCGGGCAGCGCCCACTGGGATGCATATACCCCTCCCGGCCCCCGAAGGCATGGGTTTGATTTTTGGCACTCCTATGGAGCCATGGATGAACATCTCGCTCCGCACTACTGGGAGGACAGCCCAAAGAGGATCGATGTCAAAGAGTGGTCTCCCATCCATGAGAGGGAGGTGCTCATTGACTACCTACAGACCAAGCGGGACAAGGCCAAGCCTTTTTGTGCTGTCCTAAGCTGGAATCCCCCCCATCCTCCCTATGACAAGGTCCCCCAGGAACTGAAGGCGATGTATGAAGGGCCTCTGGAATTGAGGGATAATGTACCGCAGGCAATGCGCGACGACCCTGCCTTTCAGGAGCACTTCAAGGAGTACTTTGGTGCTGTAAGCGGCTTGGATAGGGAGTTCGGCCTCATCATGGAGTACTTGGAAAAGGAGCACCTCCTCGATGATACGGTTATAGTGCTCAGCGCCGACCATGGGGACTGCATGGGCTCGCATGGGTTGTATGGCAAGAACATCTGGTATGAGGAGTCGGTGCGCATCCCCCTGTATATTCGAGATACAGATATTTCTGCACAATCGCTTGATTGTCTCATTGAGAGTTGTGACCAGATGCCGACCCTGCTCGATCTGCTTGATGTTGCCATTCCTTCCACTGTGGAAGGTCAGAGCTTCATGCCCATGATGGACAGCAAGCGTGAAACAAGAGAAACAGAACAGAAAAAAGAGAAGGAATATGCATTCCTTTGTATGCTGCCTGGCATGCCTGAACTCATAGAGCCCTTCAAACGGCTTGGCTTGGATTCGATGTGCTACGGCTGGAGGGCCTTGAGGAGCAAGACACACACCTACGTCATTGACAACGGGACGGTCCCAGGTAGCCCTCAGGTGAGGTATCTCTATGACAACGTGGGTGATCCTTTCCAGCTTAACCCTGAAATCCTTGATAGGGAGGACTCGCAGTGCAGGAAGCTCGACCCCATCCTGAAGGGTTTTTGCGAAAGCCAGAAGGACTTTTTCCTGTTCTAGGAGGACATTATGAACGATACGAGACCCGATATCCTGTTGATTCAGGTTGACCAGCTTCCCAGCCGAGCCCTCAAGGCCTACGGCGGCAGTTCTGATACTCCCAACATTGACTCGCTGTTTGACCGCGGGGTGGCTTTTTCGAGCACTACGGTGCAGTGCCCCCTCTGCCAGCCCTCCAGGGCGAGCCTTTGGAGCGGGGTCTACCCCCATAGGACAGAGGTCCTCTCCAACGGGCGGCTTTGGCCTTGTCACCAGTTTACTGAAGAGCTGCCTACCTTGGGTGAGGTCTTCACAGAAGGCGGATACAAGACGATACACTTTGGCAAGCGCCATGACAGCGGGGCCTTGAGGGGCTTTGAACTTGTCGAGGAAGAGGAGACCTTTGTTCCGGACGAGAATCCTGCCTGGCCGTATAACTTCGATACCTATAATGATCAGTACACTA
>CAZGOK010000257.1:0-2983 GCA_964527665.1 uncultured Sphaerochaeta sp. | reverse complement strand
GTAAACAACGTCGTCAAGGGTGCCGCTGGTGGTTCTATCCAGAATGCAGAGGCCTTCGTAACACGGTTTAACCTGATCTGATCTTTATAATTCAGAACCCGGATTACAGAGAGAAAGCTCCTTTCGGCCTTGCCGATAGGAGCTTTCCTTAGGTTGCCCCTGCTCTTCATATTCTGGTTTCCGTGCTAGTCTTCATCTTGTGAAACCCCACTGGATTTGCTAGGGTGCCTGTATGCCAGAACTCTTTGATCTTTACGATAACAATAGAAACCCCTTGCACAGGGTGCACCAAAGGGGAGTGCCCCTCCCTGAAGGGATTTACCATGTGGTGGTTTCAGTGTGGACAGTCAATGCAAGGCACCAGATACTGCTTACCCTTCGCTCCCCACAGAAAAACTTCATGCCCAACCTCTGGGAGAGCACCTCAGGGTCTGTGCAGGCAGGGGAGGTGAGCATGGATGCAGCCCTTCGTGAACTGCGAGAGGAGACCGGCATCGTAGCCACATCTGATGAGATAACCTTTTTGGGGACGACGCGAAAGGCCGCCTCCTTTGTGGATATCTTCGTTGTTCGCAAGACGGTGGACCTCTCTGAGGTTGTCCTGCAGGCAGAGGAGACCGTTGCGGCAAAGTGGGTGACGTTTGCTGAGCTGCAGGCGATGGAAAGGGAGGGCAAGCTCGCCTTTCCCATTGCCTTTGAGTTCGCCCCTTTCCAGGCTCTCTTTGCCGATAGAGAAGAAAAAACCTCCCTTTGATCAAAGGGAGGTTTTTTCACAGTTCAAGCAAGAGTACCTACGCCCTGACCACCGTGGTGATGCAATCGTTGACCATTACGTGGTAGCGATGGTTCTGCTGTGTAACATACCAAGAGCCCTTAAGCGGACACCCTTCACAGCTGAGCATCAGCGAATCATGCCTGAAACAGCTTCGGCTGATGAATAGCGGAGGGGTGAACTCCTTGCTCACAAGAGTCGGGGTGAAAGGCCAAAGATCCGGCTCATGATACTCCTTCTCCATCCAAAGGTAGGCGCCACTGAGTTCAGGCAACAACTCCAGTGCCATCTTTGCACTCTCGCTATTACCCAAGGGGAGATAGATATCGAAGAAGCAGGAGACCCTCGGTTGCATCCTCGCCCAGTTGAGCTGGCCGATGTTGTTCAAGCCTATGCGGGTCCTTTCGAGGTAGCCCCCTATTCCCAGATAGGTTATGACACTATTGAGGTCCTTGAAGAACTGCACCTCATCGAACATGACCGGAGAGAGCGGCAGATAGAAGAGGTTATCCTCAAAGAAGAGAATTCCCTCAGGCTTCTTGCCTTCGGCAAACTGCTTGGCAAGCAGGGATATATCAAGGTAGGGAAGCCCATCCTTGGTACAGAGCTTCTCCCTTGGGGGCAAGGTCTCCTTTTCAACTTGTGTGACTGCATCCAAGGGCTTTGCCTCTTCTGTCATCCATCGGGCGAGCTCGTTGTCCAGGCAGGAGTACCAATCCCTGCGGATCGCCTTCAGCCATGAGAGGGGCAGGAAGACCTCGTTGTCCTCAAGTCCTGTCTTGTTCTCGTACGTGATGGCTCCCAAGCCGAAGTAGGAGGTGTCGCTCTGGGTGAAGACCTGCTCCAGGTGCTGTTGCAGATTCTGCTCTTTCTTTGCCTTATTCACCTCTATCTCATAGGTATGGCAGATGCTCTTTCCCTCAAAGACGGTGGTCAGGACCAGGTCGTGCTCCAACACTTCCACCACAGTGTCGAGCAGGTGCTTGGTTGTGCTGAGGCTCTCATTGACAAGTGCGGGATTCTGGTCATGGGAACTGATGAGAAAGAGCGTTTCCCCTGCATGGGGAAGGGGTCCCTTCACCGGGAGGTCGACCTCTACCGTCTCTCCTTTGTATGCGGTGGAGAGGCTTCTTCCATTCTGGTCGAAGATTCCGCCCAGGCTGAACTTGACCGCTTCTATGGGATCCTTCGTGCCTTTGGTGAAGAACATGAGCCCGTCACGTATGGCAAGGTCATGCAAGGCGGTGACGATGGCGTAGTCCTTCTTCACCACCTTGATCTGCGCTGCAGGGATGCCCCGATGCGAGGGGTAGCTGGTGCTCCCCAAGGTGGGGGCTGTACGGGGTTCAAAATTATGTCCGCTTCTCCCATAGTCAGCAAGCCAGCCTCTGGTCTGCCTGCGGGCAAACACAATGGAGAGGGCCTCATCGAGGTGTTGTTTTTCTTCCTCGCTTGCCGATCCATCGAGGACGGCGCGGTAGTATTTGGAAGCAGCCAGGGTATAGGAAGGGCCTTTCATCCTACCCTCGACCTTGAGGGAGTCTATGCCCATCTCCTCTAGCTGCTTGGCAACAGAGCCTGCCTTGAGGTCGCTCATGGAGAAGTACCACCCGGTCTCCTTGCCTGCAGGCTTGGGGGTCAGCGCAGCGCTTTGGATCGGGTCCGCCTCAAGGGAGAACCAGGAACGGCATATCTGGGCACAGGCGCCGCAGTTGGCACTTCTGCCGCACAGCTGTTCACTGGCAGTGCAAAGTCCTGAGAACCCATAGCAGAGAGCACCGTGGATAAACACCTTCAGCTCAATGTCTGGGCAGGCATCACGAATGATCTGTATCTCCTGCAGGGTCAGTTCCCGTGCAAGGACAACACGCGTAAAGCCCAGGCGTTGCAGCTCGCGTACTCCTTCAATAGTATGCACGGCAAGCTGGGTGCTTCCATGCAGCGCAAGGGAGGGGAACTCTTTCTTGATAAGGTGGGCAACACCAAGGTCCTGGACGATGACGCCGTCACATCCGATGAAGGAAATCTGGCGCAAGGTCTTGACCATCTCAGGGAGTTGGGAGTCGTCGATAAGGGTATTCAGTGCCACATAGATTTTCTTATCTTGTTCTTCTGCCAGCCTTTTGAGCTTGGAAAGGTCTTCAAGGCTAAAGTTCGTCGCTTCTTTTCTTGCAGAGAAATTGCGCATGCCAAGGTATACAGCATCGGCAC
>CAZGOK010000256.1:0-2998 GCA_964527665.1 uncultured Sphaerochaeta sp. | reverse complement strand
GTTAAGTCCTTTATGCAATATTTCTCAAATTATTGCTGAACTTACGATTACCAAAGAATTGTCTTGTACAACCCCCCGTTGCTCAATACATCTCCAACAGGAGGTGAATAGTCGATCGCACCGTCATTGTTCCAACAGGAATCTCCGTAGCCATGTCATAGGACTCATTAGCCATCATTTTCATTGCCCTAGGCTCATATGGAGTGGAGGCTACAGAGGATTCGCTGATGGTGATAGGAGTGCCCACCTCCATGTTGGTGCTCATTGCGTAAATCTCAGCCTTTGCAAGGGCAGCGGCAACCGCCTTCTGCCTGGCTTCGTCCAAGGCCTGGCTCTTGTCCTCCTTATCGAGGCGCACTGAGTTAAGCGAGATGCCACTTATCTCACCGAGCTTGTCTATGACAGCACCCAAGGCAGGAAGGTCACGAACGATGACAGAAAGGCTCTGACTTGCTATCTGTCCTTCCAGGACCTGTTGATTGTCAATCCACTTGTAGGAAGGACGCAAATTCAAGGATGTGGTCTTGATATCCTTGTCTTCGATCTGGCTGGAACGGAGGGCCTTCAAAATTGAAGCCATCTTCTCATTCGCCAGAGACTGGGCATCTTTGGTGGTCTTGCCCAATTCACTTACCTGAACATTGAACGAGGCGATGTCGGCAGTAAGCTCAACCTCGCCACTGCCTGAGACCTGGATGGTCCGTACGATGTCCTTAGTTGCCATGCAAGAGGAAAAGAGCACGACAACTGCCAGAGAAAGGGCGATAGCTGCTATTCGTTTGGTTTTCATTTGATCATCTCCAGAGTTTTCTTTTTCACTTACTTCTCATTTTCTATCTTTGGTTTCTTACTATTCTTATTTTTCTTGTACATTGCTTATGTTTCCGGTTTCTCCTGACCGCTTATTTCTGCGGCAAGATTGATATCAGCTCAGGCCTCTTATGAGCTTCCCTCAGGAAGAACCCCAAAGCCATCATCATGATGCCGTTGTCATAGATGCCGGTTCCCATGGAGGCTATAACCTCCTCCACCAATACGGAAAAGACATCGAGCTGTTCGTTTGCATCAAGGTTCTGGGAAGCGATGAGACGCACCCCTTCCACCAGGTAGAAGTTGGAGCGGTTGTTCATAAAAGCCGAGTTGGGGCTCACATTGCCAAGGAGGCTGGTCTTTTCCGCTTCAAGGCCCGTCTCTTCGATCAGCTCGCGCAACGCTCCGACCATAGGGTCCTCACCCTTCTCCACCACCCCCGCTGGAAATTCGCGGGTAACGGTGGACGATCCATGACGGAACTGGTCGACCATGACAAACATGGGCACCCCGTCCTCCCTGCGATACCAGGGAAGCACGGTTACCCAGTTGGGGCTATCCACCTCAATGAAGGTGGAGGTCCTCCCGTCGGTAGAGGTGCGCACAACTGTGCAGATATCAAAGATAGGTCCCTTGAATACCCGCTCACGCATGCCGCTCTTCCACATGAGATGACTCGTTTCCCCGCTGACTTCATTGAATGGATTGAACATATGCCTTACCCTTTTTCAGAGGCGAACTCTGTTGAACGTGAGGAAGAGCAAGCGGTCCCGCCATTGATCAGGGCGGCGATCTCCTTGATGGCCATCGAGGAGGGGCTGTCCGGCTGCAAGCTCAGGTGACTTTTTCCTGCATCCTCAGCTTCCATCAGGGAGACTTCCAAAGGAATCCTTCCCAGATAGGGCGCCCCCATGTCCAGGGCCATCTTCTTGCCGCCGCCAATGCCAAAGAGAGGAAGCTCGGTCTTGCAGTTGGGACAGATCAGGCCGCTCATATTCTCTACCACACCCAAGATCGCAACACCCATCTTGCGCGAGAAGTTCACCGAACGGCGCGCGTCAAGGATAGCGACCTCCTGGGGGGTGGTCACTATGATGGTGCCGGTAAGTTCGGGGATGCTCTGACACACGGTGAGCTGCTCGTCTCCGGTTCCTGGGGGGGAGTCGATCAGGAGGTAGTCAAGCTCGCCCCACTCCGCCTGGGCGAGGAACTGGCGGATAGCGGCCATCTTCATAGGACCGCGCCATACGATGGGGGCGTCGCGCTCGGTGATTGCAAATGCCAGACTCATCACCTTGAGGTTCTTTCTCGCCTCAACAGGGAAGAAGGTATCCCCTCCGTCATCGGTTTCCAGGATGCCGGCCTCACAGCCAAGCATCTTCGCTACGTTCGGACCATGCAGGTCGGTATCGAGGATTCCGACCGTACAGCCACTGTCAACGAGGGCATTGGCCAAGTTGATGGTGACGGTGGTCTTGCCCACCCCACCCTTTCCACTCATTATCAGGATTTTTCTCCCGATCTTATCCATATGTGTTCGTATTGCCTTGTCTTCGGCAATGCGCTGTGCAAAATCTACTCCATCTGACATATTGTTCATCTCTCCTTGGGATAGGTACATCCAACAAAAAGATACGACAAAGAAGCAGAACAGACAAGGGAGAAGTCCCTTTCCCCTGCAGAGAATCATATCAGAGGGCCATATTCACAAGAAAATGGCAAAAAGCTCAATTCCAGAGAGATTGCATCGCTATTTTTGCAGCAACATGAAAAACAAAGGGAGAATTTCACCGCTATCTTTATATGATGTTTGGAGATGACAAGAACGCTACCACTGACAGGAATGCCTATACCAACCTGGGCATCATCAAGAAGCTCACACTGAGCCTGAACAAGCACCTGAGGGCCATAAAGGGTGAGAAGTATGTGGCGAGCATACGCAAGAAATTCCTCTACACTACCACAACACGCTCACCATAATTCTACCTGGTTCATAGGTTGGACCAATATGCAAGCCGTATTTCATGCGAAGGTACTGCCTGCCGTTACTTGAAACAAGATAAGAAAATCCTCTATACTGAAAATCGGTGAAATTATCGTAGTCTTAGGCTGCGACCACTATAAAACTATTAGGAGTTCATATGGTATTCTTAACGCAACTACCAAAAGAACAACTCATTGCCCAGCT
>CAZGOK010000255.1:0-3002 GCA_964527665.1 uncultured Sphaerochaeta sp. | reverse complement strand
TCTCCCAGTATGCTGCAAAGCCCCTGAAGTGGTCGATCCTGATGATGTCACACACCTCAAGGGTCTTTTCGATGCGTTGTATCCACCAGGCAAAGCCATCTTTCTCGTGCGCTTTCCAGTCATAGACAGGGTTTCCCCAGTGCTGGCCTTCATCTGAGAAGGCATCGGGGGGAACACCGCTGGAAGCGGTCTGCACCCCTTGGTCATCCATTTTGAACAGATGGCGGTTAGCCCAGGCATCGACACTGTCAGGTGCGACAAAGATGGGGATGTCCCCGATGATCAGGACCTGGTTTTTGGTTGCATACGCCTTGAGCTTTGCATACTGTTCAAAGAACAGGTACTGCAAGGCCTTGATGCGCTCAATCTCCAAGGTGTGGGCAGAGCGGGCCTCTTCCAGGGCCTTCGGTTCGCGAAGGCGCAGGGGTTTTGGCCAGATGGTATGCCAGCGCGAGTCGTTATATACACCGCACAAGACCTGGTAGAGGGCATAGTCATCGAGCCACCAGCTGTTCTCCGTGCAGAAAAGCTTGTACTGCGTCACAACCTCAACCTCCGTATCGGAGAGGAATGCATCGGCAGCCTTTACAAGCAGCGGTTCCTTGAAGCTCCTTACCTTGCCATAGTCAATGCGGTCGGAGGGAAATTCAACAGGGGTGAGGACGTCCTCCAAGTCGAGATAGCCGTCATAGGCGAGGGCTTTCAGGTCGATGAGCAGTTCATTTCCCGCAAAGGTCGAACGGGCTGCATAGGGGGAGTCCCCATAGCCGGTAGGACCGAGCGGAAGAATCTGCCAAAGTGTTACTTTGGCGCTCTTGAGCAGGTCGATAAAGGCAAAGGCCTCATCACCAAAGCTTCCAATTCCATGTGCCGAAGGCAGTGATGTTGGGTGCAACAGCACACCACATCTTCTTTGAAGGTGTTCCATGGTTGTAACTATACCCTATTGTGGGTGTTTTTGCCTATTGCCCATACATATGCAATAAAACTTAGCTTGCTTGTTCTAAGTGCAAAAATAGGATATAATACCCCCATGAGTTCATTGCAGGATTATGTTCAGTTTTCAGTTGGGGACCACGTCGTTTATCCTTTACAAGGGGTAGGCGTCATCAAGCGCGTTGAAGAGCGCATGTTCAGAGGGACAGAGACCCTCTACTACGTCATTTATCTTGACATCTCCGATATGACTGTCATGATTCCAGTAGACAAGTCTGATGAGATGGGCATCAGGGCAATTGTGCCCCAAGCGGAGGCAGAGGCTGCCATCGAGACCATTTCAAGCAAGTACGAGCCTATGCCGGTTGATTGGAAGGCACGCTACCAGATGAATGTGGACCTGCTCAGGCAGGGATCCATTGCATCGATCGCGAAGGTCGTCCAAGCCCTCTATCACCGAAGCAAGATAAAAGAGCTTCCGGTCCAGGAGCGCAAGTTGTATGACAATGCCTTGAGGCTTCTCATCGACGAAACCGCCTACTCTTTGGACAAGGACAAGAAAGAGATTGAGATGCTTGTCTTCTCACGCTTGGAGAAATAGCATGGGTTTTCCAGAACACGCGGTTATAGTCACTGCTGCAGGCAGCAGTGACAGGTTCAACAAGCAGGGTCTTGGGGTAAAGAAAGAGTATCTCACCTTTGATGAGCATACAGTGCTCTACCTGGCGGTAGAGCCTTTTTTACAGGTTCCCAACCTGCGCGCCATTGTAGTCACCCACCCAAAGGGGATGGCTGACCAGTGTGCTATCGCCCTTGAAGAGATATTTGACCAGAATATCATCCCTGTCATCCTAGTAGAGGGTGGTAAGGATAGGCAGGAGTCGGTCCACAATGCATTGAAGATGCTTGGAAGCTTGTCGCTTCCCATCGACTATGTGGCCATCCATGATGGGGCACGCTGTTTTGTCACGACAGACCTGATCATCCGCACCCTGGCAACCGCCACGGTCTTCGGAGGGGCGGTTCCCGCCCTAAGCCCTACCGACGCCCTGAAGGGCATCGATGCCAATGGGGTCATCACCAGCCATATAGAACGAACTGAAACAGCTAGCGTCCAGACTCCCCAGATATTCCACTATCCTGAAATCCTCACAGCACACCAGAGTGCCAAGGCCAATGGGAAAAAGTATGTGGATGATACCGAGATTTTTACCGACTTCGGCATGAGTGTGGGAATTTGTGAAGGAGAGAGGGGTAATCGTAAGATTACCTTTCTGGAAGACATCCCCAATGCAAAAGAGCAGATCGACGAATACCTGAAGAACCTTGAAGAGGGAAAGAGGAAGGCGAATGCTGCAATGGCGCTTGAACAGGCGATAAGCCAAATAAAGCAAGAGCAGGGACAGGCAACCCCATGAGAATAGGAAGTGGTTGGGACATCCACGCTCTGGTGCCAGGCAGGCCCCTGATGATCGGGGGGATCCACATCCCCCACGACAAGGGTGAAGCGGGCCATAGCGATGGGGATGTGCTTATCCATGCCATCATCGATGCGATCCTAGGAGCCTTGGCCAAAGGGGACATCGGATCCCACTTTCCTGATACTGACCCTGCCTATAAAGATGCCGATAGTCAGGAGCTCCTCAAGCAGGTAATACAGCAAGAACTTCAGCCCTACTCCATCACCAACATCGATACCACCATCATTCTTCAACGCCCCAAACTGAGAGTGTACATTGATGGTATACGAGAAAACCTGGCAAAACTCATGAACCTAAACCTTAATCAGGTCTCCGTAAAGGCAAAGACAGCTGAAGGGATGCTCAACGAGGTGGGAAGCGGCGATGCCATCATAGCAGAGGCAACGATCTTACTTACTGTATAGTCTATGCCCAATCACGCCACAGGCATCCTCGCGAAAAGAAGCTCTTCTCCAACCCCTTGCTGAGGTAGCATTTCTTCAAGGACAAGCCCTTGGACGCATGAAAAGCCTAGGCTATGCAATGCAATGCAACAAGAATCTACTTGGCATGGTGCACTCTTTCCTACAGGGTATAGTGGTATCC
>CAZGOK010000254.1:0-3011 GCA_964527665.1 uncultured Sphaerochaeta sp. | reverse complement strand
TTGGTTATGATAAGTCCGACATAGGGGCCGAGTTGTTTCCACATCTCAGGATAGTAGGCCTTCAGCACGATATCGACGATGATGACGAATGTGGCAATTACCATGGTCTCCACCATCATGCGGATACGGGCGGGGATATGGTTGCGAAGCAACGATATCGTCCAGCTGGAAAGGGCTGTGGTAAACATGACGCCCAACACCATTACCATGGTGTTCTGCAGCTTGTTGGTTACCGCTAAGGTGGAACAGATGCCCAAGATCTGGACAAAGACAGGGTTGTTCTTGCCCAAGGGTTCTATGAAGGTCTTTTTTAATTTGCTCTTGGCCATGTTACTCTCCTCTGATGATGCGCTTGGCATCGGTTGCAGCACGGTTTGTCAGATTTCTGAAATACTCAGAAGTTCGTGTTGCCCCTGTTATGGCATCGACTTCATTGGGCTTTTGTGCTGTACCCTCATTCACTAAGGTGAACGGGGACTTCTTCCCTTCAAACTGGGCGGTAAACCAAGGTTCTTCTATACGTGCTCCCAAACCTGGGGTCTCGTTCTGACTCACTATGGCAAGGCCGGAGAAGGTGGTGAGGTCTTCCTCCAAGCCCACCATGATGGCTATTGTTCCCCAAAGTCCGGGGCCCTGCATAGGAAGGATGTATCGCTTTCCTTCTGCACTATCGGCTGTATAGTAGCCTTCCTCTACCTGGATCTTTTCCGTATAGGCTTTTTCGATACCTTCTGTGGTGGCTGTATATTCCAAACCACCTGCATCGAGAATAGCCCTTCGGGTAAAGGAGAGCTCATTGGCAATTGCCCTGTCCAGCGTTGTCAGGTAGAGACCCGAAGTGACCAGGATGCAGAACACCGTCACGGCAAACATGAAAAACAGGGGATAGATGCGTTTCTTGTAGAATGTCGCTTGTGTTTTCATGCTGTCTCCACCTTTTTTGTTTCTCCCTTTGCTGCCTTGAGTTTCTTCTTCGCCTTGGCACCCTTAAGCAATGTGTCAAGCAGGGGAGCGAACATGTTGACCAGCAGGATGGCGAAGGTGACTCCTTCAACCCAGGTGGAGAAGGTCCTGATAAGGACGGTGAGGATGCCGAATGTTGCCCCGTAGATCCATCGCCCTGAGTTTGTCGATTGGGAAGCGGAGACAGGGTCGGTTATCATGAAGAAGGCGGCAAAAAGAAAACTTCCACTCAATAGGGCAACCAGTGGGTTAGTTACAGCGACAAGGCCGCTTTCTGTTGAAATCTGAAGGCCAGTCGCCCAGAATATGGTCTGCATCAGGAGGAAAGCGCCTATGGAAGACACGACAATCTTCCAGTTTGCTGCCTTCTTGTAGATGATGAACAACCCTCCAAGCAGGATGAGTATGGCACTTGTTTCCCCAAAGGAGCCGCTGGTGAAGCCGAACAGCATATCAAGGAGGGCAGCACTCTTGGTAGCAAGTGGCGTTGCAGCCGATACGCTGTCTGCCTGGGTCAGCCATGAGCCGAAGCCTGCAGGGAACCAGTTTATGCTTGTGGCATTGCCAATGAAGGCTGCCGTCATAGGGACCCCAAAGCTGATGTAGACAAATGCACGGGCTGTGATGGCTGGGTTGAAGATGTTCTTTCCGAAGCCGCCGAATATCATCTTGCCGAAGATGATACCAAAGGCGATTCCGATCGCTGCAATCCACAATGGTATGGTAGGAGGCAGGGAGAGTGCGAACAGGGTGCATGATACGAACAGCGATTCGGTAATCTTGAATCCATATCGCTTGGACATGAACCATTCACTTAAGAGTCCTGTTGCTCCCACCACTACAAAGACAGCGATGAAACGCCAGCCAAAGAAATAGACTGATGCAAGGCATAGCGGAGCGAGAGCATATAGGACATTACGCATTGCTTGTTGTTTTTGGATTTTCACAGTTCCTCCCCTTTATTCTAGTCAGTATAAAGCATGATCGAGTGATTGTGCAAAAGTAATCACTGAAATAGTATCTAAAAATACCATTCCGTTGGCATTTTTAGATAGATTTTCTTCTTTGTATATAACTCTACAGCCCTATACTTTCCTCACTTCTATCGGTTGCCGGTGGCGGTGGGTTGCTAATATCATCAATTTCAGCTTTAAGCTGCTCATCGAGGCTAACCTCCAGAGAGGAGAGGGAGTCCTGTAGTTGGGTTGGGTTCGCCGCTCCGATGATGGGGGCTGTGATAGCAGGATTCGATGCTACCCAGGCAACAGCAAGGCTTACAGCATTGAGATCCCTGCTCTTGGCAAGGCGGGTAAAGTCGGTAGCTACCTGCTTGTAGAACTCCCCGCCATACCGTACCTTGTAACGCTCATTCTCAACAAGGCGGCCAAAGGGTTGTGTGTTTTCACCATAGCGACCAGTAAGAAGACCTCCCCCGAGGGGGCTATAGCTTATGACTGCGAGGTTCTCTTCTTGTGCTAGCGGTAGCAGCTCAACCTCTGCCTGACGCTTTGCAATATTGTACATGGGCTGTATGCAGTGTAGGGAGGTCAGGTTGTGTAGCTTTCCTATTCCCAGCATCTTTGCAATTTGCCAAGCTGCGTAGTTGCTGACCCCTACAGAGAGGACCTTCCCTTGGGAGATGAAATCGTCAAGGGTCCTCAAGACCTCTTCCATGGATGTTTTGGGATCGAAGCGGTGGATGAAATAGAGGTCGATGTACTCTGTCTGCAGCCTTCTGAGACTCTGGTGCAAGGATTGTACAAGGTGCTTGCGTCCACAGCCATGCTCATTGGGTGCATTGGACATGGGCGAGCCCCCTTTGGTCGTGATGACCACCTTGTCTCGTTCTTCATGGATGAATTCTCCGAGGAACTCCTCGGCAACCCCTTTCTGGTAGACATTGGCCGAGTCAAAGAAGTTGATCCCCCTATCACGGCACATCTGATACATCTCTTTGGAGGTAGCCTTGTCGGCTCTCCCTCCGAAGGACATCGTCCCAAAACAGAGTTCAGAGACCTGTATCCCTGTCTTTCCCAGTGGTTTGTACT
>CAZGOK010000253.1:0-3023 GCA_964527665.1 uncultured Sphaerochaeta sp. | reverse complement strand
TGGACGATGCCCTGGCTGTTCTGCAGATTGTCGATGCAGTGGAAGCCAGCATTGTCCAAGACCACCACGATGATCTTCTTGCCCTCCTGGATGGAGGTAAGTAGCTCGGTATGAAGCATGGTGTAGGCACCATCACCCACGATTGCAACAACGTCCCTGTCAGGATGGGCAATCTTTGCCCCCAGTGCCCCTGCCACTTCATAGCCCATGCAGGAGAAGGCATACTCCATGTGGTAGGTGCCTTGTTTTCTCGTTCTCCATACACGTTGCATGTCACTGGGAATGGAGCCCGAGCCCGATACCACAATGGTCTCGGGGGGGAGCAGCCTGTCGTTGAGTTCTCCAAGGACCCTCGCCTGGGAGAGTGCGCCGGGAAGCTCTTCGCTGTAGAGGCGGTCGACTTCCTTATTCCAGAGAGCTTTCTCCTCTTCAATCCTCTTGCCCCAACTTGAACGGTATCCCTCTCTCTTGAGCTTCTCTGTCACGGCTTCCAAGGTCGCCTTTGCATCGGCAACGATGGGAAGGCTGTTGAGCTTGTAGGCATCGAAGCTTGCAACGTTGATGGAGAGGAATGCAGCATCAGGATTCTGGAAGAGCCACTTCGAGCAGGTGGTGAAGTCTCCCATCCTCGTTCCGACTGCCAGGATGAGGTCAGCTTCCTTGGCTAGGCGGTTTGCCGCCTGGCTTCCGGTGACTCCAAGCCCTGAGAGGTTGTAGGGATTGTCCCAAAGAATGGTTCCCTTTCCTGCCTGGGTCTCCCCAAAGGGGATGTGGAAGGCAGAACAGAATGCTTCAAGTGCCTTACCCGCTTCGGAGTAGCGCACGCCACCACCAAGGATGACAAGCGGTTTCTTAGCTTTTTTGATAGCCTCTACACTTCGTTCTACCTGAGAAAGGGTGGGAAGACGCCGTTCGATGTGGTGGACGCGCTTCTCAAGGAATTCAACTGGATAGTCGAACGCTTCACCTTGCACATCCTGAGGAAGTGCTACGGTTACAGCCCCTGTTTCGGCAGGGTCGGTAAGGACACGCATCGCATTGAGCATCGCACTCATCAGCTGTTCTGGTCGGTTTACCCTGTCCCAGTACCTGCTTACCGAGCGGAATGCGTCGTTAGAGCTGTTTGTGTAGTCATGGGGGGTCTCTATCTGCTGGAGAACCGGATCAGGTTGCCTGGAGGCAAACACATCACCGGGGAGCAGGAGCACGGGGATATGGTTGGCAGTGGCGGTTCCCGCCCCTACCACCATGTTCAAGGCCCCAGGTCCTATGGAGGAGGTCACCGCCATGATCTTTCTGCGGTTGTGCTCCTTTGCAAAGGCCGTTGCAGCATGCACCGAGCCCTGTTCATTCTTTGCCTGGTAGAAGGGGAGGGCATTCTCCTTTGCAGCAAGAGCCTCTCCCAAGCCTACCACACAACCATGGCCAAATATGCCGAACACACCCTCTACGAATTTGGTCTCAACTCCATCAAACATCACATACTGGTTGTCTAGGAATCGAAGAAGGGCTTGTGCCATTGTCAATCTAATCGTTGCCATTGCGCACTCCTTGTTATTATGAATTTCTCTTTGGTTCCCAGATCTGGGCATCGGGTTCTGTCACCCACTGGTATTGTGGGGGTACTGTCTGTATTCCATACCGGTCATTCTCAATGTGCCTGATCACCCAGAGGTACCACAGGGCATAGCCTGGGGCCGCTACATGAGGGTGCACTTCTCCCTCACGGATGAGGATCGTATCCTTGTCCCGGATCACCCGGGGAGTATCGCCGATGAGGCACATGCCGAACCCCTGGGAGGGGAATACCCTGTAGTGGTAGATTTCGGGCTGCCGGTGGTGGTGCGGTGGATAGGAGGACCACTTGCCGGGAACCCCGATCACTTCCCCGATGACCAGGTTTGATTCGGGACGGTTTGTCGCGTCAAAGACGGTACGAACTATCCGAGTCGAGGTCTCGTTCATCATGCCTTCGCCCCTGAACTCACTTTTGCACTCCGAAGGGGTGTAGAGGTGGGAGGCAAACTGGGTCTCGTTGTCGGTTGCACAGCGGTAGAACTCCGCACCCTCTGATCCTGCCTCGATGGTCACCTCCACATCGGAGGGGATTGAGAGCACCCAGGGTTCTGCATTCAGCAGGTCAGCTCTCTCGATCTTCTGAGATTTGTCTTCCCATTTGATCAGAGCACTGCCCCCACTGAGCAACCAGATGCGCTCTTCGCCACTTCCTTTGGGGTCGTGATGCACCTCACCCTTGGAGAGGGTGAGGACGCCGAAGCTCATCATCATATCGCTTGTTACACCACTATGTGGCACCAACTCGGTATACCCATGAATAAACGGACCCTTATGACTCATCTGCATTGTTATACACCTAACTCCTTTTTCATTTCCTTGATGGTTATCGGTCTTCCCTCCTTGAGGGATTTCCCTGCAGCAAGGGCTGCCACCATATCTTCAAAACCATCGACACCGGAGACCAATACCTCCGTATCATTCTCAATTGCATATACAAAGGAGGTGATCTCATCGACAAAGGCATCCTTGTACCGTTCTAGGAAGAAGTACAGGGGCTTGTCGCTCATCACCCCATCAACGGTGGAGAGGGAGACACGGGTGGGGGTGTCGTTCTCAGCCTGGGCTGCACCCTTGGAGCCGAAGACCTCAACTCTCTGGTCGTAGCCATATACAGCCTTGCGTGAGTTGTCGATGACACCGATGGCGCCGTTTGCAAACTTCAGGGTAACGATGGCGGTATCGACATCACCGGCCTTACCGATTTCAGGATCGACGAGCACAGCCCCCACGGCAAAGACCTCCACGATCTCGCTGTCTGCCTGGTAGCGGGCCATATCAAAGTCGTGGATCATCATGTCAAGGAATATTCCCCCGGAAACAGCAACATAGGCTGGGTTTGGTGGCTCTGGGTCCCTGCTTGTAATCTTCACCACGTGCACATCGCCGACCTTGCCGGCCTTGGTAAGGTCCCTGACCTGCTTGAAGTTGTGGTCGAAGCGGCGGTT
>CAZGOK010000252.1:0-3063 GCA_964527665.1 uncultured Sphaerochaeta sp. | reverse complement strand
TAATGGCTAATCCTGAGATGTTCTGCAATCAAAAGAACAATCAAGTCTGTTGATAGAACCTTCAGTGTATTCTCATTTACATGGTATCGAATTATATAATGTATTGATTTGTTTAAACTTATAGTGGGGTGTGTATGAAAAAAATGTTGTCTATGTTGCTATTGCTTGTTTGGGGTTGTCTTGCCATAGGGGCCTCCTCGCTCGATAACCGGTATGCCCTGGTTGTTGGGAACTCCAAATACCAGGAAAATGCACTGAGAAATCCTGTCAATGATGCTACATTGGTTGCGGATACACTGAAAGAGTGTGGTTTTGAAGTCAACTACGCCTATGATGTCGATGGTCAAAGCATACGCAGTGCAGTAGCGCAGTTTGCTCAGAAGGTGAATGCTGATCCCAAGGCTGTTGCCATGCTCTACTACAGTGGCCATGGCCTACAGATAGAGGGGACCAACTACCTTGTTCCCGTCGATAACCGTTCCATCACCAACGAGACCACTGCCAAGGCCTTGTCCTATCGCCTTGATGACTATTTGGAAACAGTGAAGGCTCCGACTCAAATCATTGTGCTGGATGCCTGCAGAAACAACCCCTACACCGCAGTGGGGGCAAGGGCTGCCAGTGTAAAGGGAGGCCTTGCTACCATCAAGGGGAGGAAGGGCACCTCCCTGAGTTATCTCTATTCAACCCAGGCTGGAGAGACTGCAGATGATGGGACAGGTATCAATTCGCTTTTTACCACAATACTTGTAGAGGAAATAGGGAAGACCAATGTTGAGTTGACCAGTGTTTTCAATTCTGTCAACAACAGGGTCAAGGAGATGACTCAGGGCAAGCAAGTCCCCCTCAATAGTGGAACAGGGACAAATTTCTACTTTATGACTCCTGAACTTGCTGATAGGGAAATTGCAAGGTGGGAAGCTGAACTGAAGAAGGCGAAGGATGCTCTGCTTGCCAACAGTGCGCTTTCGGGAAGGCAGACAACCATTGAACAAGAAACTGCAAAAGCCTCAGCTGAAGCGGCTCAGAGGTTGGCCCAAGCTGAATTGACAGCAGCCCAAGCACTAAAGGAGCGAGTTACCCGGGAGGCTAAGGCCCTTGAAGAGGAGAAACTTGCCAAGACGGCTAGAACCAGAGCACAACAGCAGAAAATTGATGCTATCAAGGCATCAGCCGAGGCTGCTGCAACACAGGTGCGGCTCCAGCGAAACAAGGATGCCAATGCCCAGGGGCAGGTGAACTTTATAGAAGCCCAGAAACTTGAATTGAAAAAGATCAAGGATAGCCAGCAAAGTGTCATCCAGGCATATGAACGTGATGCCAAAACTGAAATGGAACGTAAAATCAAAGATGTCCAGGATCGTCCCTTTCAGAAGGCTGAACTGGGAAGCGATGGCTATCCCACAGCAAATGCCCTATTGATGAGAAAACGAATCATTGAGAATATTCAAGGCCAGTATTCCGGCATAGGTGATGAATTCTCCCAAAAGGCCTATCAGTCTGTAGCGGGACAACTCTCCAAGATCAGTGATTCGGTGAAGACAGCGGTAAAGACCCTTGAAGAAACTGTTTTTACTGAATCCTCGATTATGAATGAGTTGAGAGTGACGCTGTCTAATTTTGATGGGGAAAAGGCAGGATGGTGGCTGACCTTCCATAGCCAGATTACCCGCACCGATGGAAAGCCTGTATTTTCAGGGACACTCTTCTTACCGTATGAAAGCCTCACTGGACTGAAAAACAATCAGTTGACAGGTGATTTGGACGCCTATTTCGAGTATCTCGATCAGGTTGACATGTATGACAGTCTCTTCAGGGCATCGACGCCCATCATTACAGGAGAGCTGACCTACTCCATCAAGGCTAGTGCTGGGACAACGGTGTATACCATTAACCTGATCAAGGGTGTAATAAAACGCTCTGACAGTGGGAAGGTCATCATAACCTTCAGCCCCGATGGGAAAGTTTTAGCCCCAGTTTCCATAATACCAACACCTGTCATCGATATAAGGACTCCTGAGGAGCTTGCCTCCTCTGTCAAGAGTACCCTTACCTTCACCAACTGGTGGGGTGATACCCACACTATTACCGTACCAAAGGGCAATCCTGTTTCCCTCCCTGATTTCATCCCCTCCGCAAAGTTTGTCCAGGTAGCTGCCGGTAACTATCATTCCCTTGCACTTCGTGAGGATGGTGTCCTGTTTTCTACAGGCAGCAATAATAAAGGTCAGCTTGGAAACGGCTCCAAATCTTCCACAACCACATGGAAGCGGGTCCTCACCGATGTCAAACAGATCAGTGCAGGAGAAAATCATTCTCTTGCTCTCCTCTCCGATGGGGCTGTGTATGCCACGGGCTTTAATGAGTTTGGACAATTGGGTATTGGAAGCAGGATTGACAGCCTGAAGTTCGTTCCGGTCCTCACCGAAGTCAGGGAAATTGCAGGGGGTGGAAATATGTCCTTTATGGTAAAGAAGGATAACACGCTCTGGGCCTGTGGTGAGAATAAGTATGGGCAGTTAGGGTTGGGTAACGCCTATGACCAGCTCAAACCTGTGAAAATAATGGACGGTGTATCAAGAGTAGCCGTAGGGGGAAATCATGTTCTGGTTTTGAGAACGGACAACTCTGTGTGGTCTTGCGGATACAATGAACATGGTCAATTGGGAAATGGAACAACAACGAACAGTACCCAATTCAAGAAGATTCTTGATGGAGGTAGTACAATAGCAGCTGGGAATAATCACTCCTTGGTGGTGAAGACTGATGCTTCCTTGTGGACTTTTGGCTATAATAAGTACTATATGCTGGGCAATGGCAATGATAGAAACCAGAGTATCCCAGTTAAAATACTGGACGGTGTGCAAGATACAGCTGCAGGGGCATGGCACTCTATGGCCCTTGATACAGAAGGCTACCTCTATACATTTGGTAGTAATACACAAGGGAAGCTTGGGACAGACGAGGATAATCGATCACACAAGAAAACACCTCAGAAAGTCTTGGCGGACGTAAAGATACAATCCATTGCTGGTAGTGAAAAGTATTCCCTGATAGCTACTT
>CAZGOK010000251.1:0-3065 GCA_964527665.1 uncultured Sphaerochaeta sp. | reverse complement strand
ATGAAACAATTGTATTATGAGGGTTTGAAATGAAGAAATCGGTTCGGATACACTTACTGGTTATTACAACGGTTGTGGCGATCTTTACATTTGTAGGGATATGGTACCTGCGCCCTGGTGTTCCCAATGAACTGTTAGAGCAAGCCCGGGCACGGCAACTGCAACCTCTTCTGGAAATAGATGCTCCTATGCGAAGGCCTGTTGCTGAGCCTGTCCCTAGGACAGAGGTCGACAGGAAGGCCCTTGTAGCAGAGTTGCTTCCGACCCTCACAGAGCAGGTTTCCCGTTCCCTTGAAGGTCCCCTCTATGAAAAGCTAAAAACTCAGTTTGCCCTTGATGAGGGCTTTGTCTCTCAGATATCCGCAAAGTTGCAAGAAAAAATCTCCATGGGAACAGAGCCTGAAGCTCCTGCCATCCCCCAGGGCTTGCAGGCAGAATTTTCCCAGCAGATCGAAGCCCTGCGAACAGAGTTGCTCTCCCTTGTAGGTGAGGAGCAAGCCTCATTCTTTACCCAAATCGAGGGGATGCTCGATTCACGTCTTGATCGGATTGAAGATGACCTCAACATCGAGATGCAGGCCTATGTTCCCCAGCTTGTCGACAGGATGATACCCTCCTTGGTGGAGATGCTCGTCAATGAATTTGACAATGACATGGAGACCTACCTTCCCTACCTTGCCCAGGAGCTCAAACCTTATTTGGTTGACAGTTTTACAGAAGAGGAGCTCTTGCTCCTCTATGCATCCTACCGGGACCAGGTAGTTGCCGACTTGGTTCCTGAGATCCTTGCCGCTATGGAAGTTCCTGCCCGTAAGGATGTTGCACAGATGGTCAAAAGTGTCGTTACAGCGGCTGTACCCCCTGTGCCCAAGGCGCCTATCACAACTGTGGTGAGTAGTGTTTCTCCTGCACCAACACCTGCACCTGCTGTGGTAGCTGTCCCTGTCCCGACTCCGGCTCCGGTTGCAGTTCCTGCTGTTGCCCCTGCGCCTATTGTAGTGGAGAGCGTTCCTTCAGCCCCTGTTGCGGTAGCTGTACCGGCATCGGTTGAAGTGAAGAGTGTTCCTGCTGTCCCAGTTCCGGCAGCTGTTCCTGAGGCTCTTGCATCTCCTGAGATGGTTATTACTCCTACCCTCCCTGAGGCCGTAGCAGTTCCCACTCCTCCAGCACCGAGTGCAGTGGTGATTGCTCCTCCAGTCCCTATTGTGGTGGCAGTTCCAACTCCGCCCGTACTTGCTGGGATGACGATCACCGCCATTGTCCCAGAGGGGGAACCAGTGCCCGCTCCTCCAGCTCTTGCTGAGAAGACAATCACTCCTATTCTTGCTGAAGAGGTTGCACTTCCCGCTCCATCTGAGCCCCGGGTGACGGTCAAGAGCGCTCCAGTTCTCCCTGTAGTGGCCCCAGTGCCTGCTACCCCTACACCGAGTGTAGTCAAGAGCGTTCCTGCCCTCCCTGAGGCTGTAGCAGTTCCTTCTCCTCCTGCCCTTGCTGAAATGAAGACTACGCCTATCCTGCCTGAGGCTATTCCTGCTACTCCTACAGTGAAACCTGTAAAGAGTACGGTTGACAAGCCCAAGCCTATCATTTTACCTCCTAGCTTTGCTCCCGGTGAGGTAGAGGTGTTTGTCGACCCTCTTACCTACGAGCAGAAACGCACTGAGATCAGGAACAAGGCGATACAAGAGGTCCTGGACCGGATTAACGCCCAGTAGCACTAGGTTTTGGGATAGCTTCTCTTCGTTCCTTCCACAGTGGTGAAGATCCACACCGAGCAGCCACTGCTTTCTTGCAGATACCCTTCGGTGAGGGGGACTTTCCCCCCTCCCTGAGGCAGGTCCACTGCGTACAGGGGCATTGCAAGGCCTGAGAGGCGTTTTCTTAGCTCCTTTTCCAGAGCCAGACCTCTTTGTAGCGGCACACGGAAGTGTGAGGTACCCCCCACAAGATCCCCTTGAAAAAGATAATAAGGCTTTATCCTTGAGAATATGAGCTTGTTGCACAGCTCCTCCAGGACCTGTGCATCATCATTTACCCCCTTGAGCAGGACGCTCTGGTTCATTGCAGGAATGCCTGCATCAACAAAGAGGGCTACCGCAGCCACTGCCTCATCTGTGAGCTCTCGCACATGGTTGAACTGGGTCATCAAATAGAAGGGGGCGGTGGTGAACCTCTTGAAGATTGCCACCAGTGCAGGGGTTATCCTCTCAGGGTTGGCAGCAGGCATCCGGGTACAGAGCCTGATCACCAAGTCCGGCCTTGCCTCTCTGAATATGGTGATGAGCTCTTCTATTTTCTGGTCAGAAAGAGTCATCATATCCCCCCCTGTCAGCAGAATCTCCTTCACTTCCTTATGCTGTCCCACATAGGAGGCTGCCGCTTGGATCTCAGGTCTGCTTGCCGGGCCTTGGAAGGTGCCGGTGAAGCGCCTGCGAAAGCAGTGCCTGCAGTACATGGCACATATATCGGTGACAAGGAACGCTACGCGGCTAGGGTAGCGGTGGATAAGGCGCCCTGTCACCGAGTGGTCAACCTCTGCCAGGGGGTCCATATCCTCATCGCTGAGCATATCCCCTTCGGCAATGGTGGGCACAGCCTGGATGCGAAGGGGGTCGTTGGGATCATCCTTGTCGATGAGGGAGAGGAAGTAGGGGGGGATGGCGATGGGCAGGACACCCTGGAGGTTGCCAAAGGCCCTTTCTTTATCGGTGAGCCTCAGATGTTTTTCCAACTGGGCTATGGTGGTGATGTTCTGGTGCTTTGTGTCTTCGTGCATACCTGTGGTGTACCCCAAACGGTGCTTTTCGTCCAGCCTTTGTGTAATCCCTTCCCCCGAGTGCCCATTTTCGTGATACAATTCGCCCATATGTTCCAGGCAAAGGAGAGCTGTATGGCTATTGAAAAAAAAGCGGGAAAGAAAGGGCTCAAAGGCTACTATCTGACCACATTTCTCATCGGACTGGGGTTTTTCACCATGGGCTTGATGGATCCCCTGTATGACACCTATGTGCCTATCTTCCTTGAGAAGTATGTCTCTTCCAAGGCGCTGATCGGTACCATCATGA
>CAZGOK010000250.1:0-3090 GCA_964527665.1 uncultured Sphaerochaeta sp. | reverse complement strand
CTTGAGCAGACTGAGCCTCTTATTGGTTTTTATACAAATGCGGGACTGTTGGTAAACATTGATGCTTCCCACTCTCCCGATACGGTTATGACAGAGATGGTCAATGTCCTGAAAAAGGCGTAAGACTGGCTCTGTTCCTCTACGATCTTAGTTCAAGCAAATAGAACCTACCGCTTCAATCGGTAGGTTCTATCTGTTGTAGTGCTTTTCACCCTCATGTACGTTCTTTGCTCGTTCTTTTTCTGAAAAGATGTCCAACATCCAGAAGTATGCTTGTAAAAACTGGGACAATGAACAGGGTGACAGGTGTTGCAAACAGTTCTCCCCAAGCTAGAGAAATGGCAGCTGGAATCAGATACTGGGCTTGTTCACTTGTTTCCAACAGAAGTGGCATCAGGCCACATACCGTGGTGATGGTGGTGAGGAGGATGGGTCGGAAACGGCTGCCACCTGCCATGACCAATGCTTCTTTTAGGGTTGACCCTTCTTCGCCCAGCTCGTTGAATCTGCTCATCATGACCAGGCTATCATTGACTACGACTCCCGATACAGCCAACATGCCAAAAAAGGAAAGCACACTCAGAGGATGACCCATAACCATATGGCCGATAATCGCTCCTACGAACCCGAAAGGTATGACAGACATGATCACCAGAGGTTGCCAGTAGGATTTCAAGGGAACAGCGAGTAAGGCATATATCAGGATGATGATCATGATGAGGGCTAGGATCATTCCTCCTTGAATTTTTTCAGCTTCTTCAATCTCTCCTCCTCCTCTGATGGACAGATCAGGATAGAGCGTAGTGAGTTTTTCAGAAATGGTGTTCTGAACTATAGCAAAGGCTTCGGTCGAGCTGATGATTTCCTTGTCCAATGAGGCCATGATCCGAACAATTCTCTTGCCATTCTGACGATTTATCGAACTGGGGACATATCCACTTTCAATGCTTGCTACCTCTGAAAGGGGAATCCAATGTCCTTCTTTTGTTTGTATGTATGTTTCGAGTATATCGATCATATACTGTCTTCGTTGGTCTTCATGGATAGGGGTTTTTAGTGCTGATAATCAGAATGGTCAAATTGAGTCTTCTCATCAAGGTGCAATTGATCTTCCTAAAATTAAGGAATTAGCCACTAATATTTTGGAGGGGGGGGGAGAGAAGCCTTCTTGCAAAGAAAATAAAAATACGGAATAGTTTAATAAAATTTACAAAGAATCTTCTACTATAGAAAAAGGCTTCAATCGTGAAGGATATTGGTTATATCCACTTGAAGTGGTGAGGGAGGTTGTAGCAAACGCTCTTGCTCATAGGGATTGGACTCAAGTTAATGAAGTTGAAATTGCAATCTATAACAATCGCTTAGAAGTAATTAGCCCAGGAGCAATGAATAATTCAATGACGCTAGAAAAAATGCTCGCTGGGCAACGTTCTCCTCATAATCAGATTATTATGGAAATCTTGCGGGACTATGGATATGTCGATTCAAGAGGTATGGGGGTAAGAACAAAAGTTGTGCCTCTTATGAGAAAACAAAACAATGCTGATCCTGAATTTGTCCTTACAGATGATTATCTCAAGACAATTCTCCCAGTTTAATACAGGGTTTTTTCACATGTATCGTCTCTGCCGTTTTCATTCAAGAAAGACGGTTCGTTTACGTTTCTATCAGTAAAACAGATGGGGTTCCTTAGACTGCGTAGTACACAAGGATTCTACGGCTGCCCAGCACCATACTATCTATACTCACATGTATGAGTAGGTATTTATACAAATGTTACTACTGCTATCTGATCTTTGATTCCTCTGTTGCCTGTTGCTGCTTCGGCCTCTCTGTCTGTGCCAAGAGGTGTGCAAGCTCCTCCTCAGGAGCTAGCTTGCCACTTCTGCCGTAGAGGGTTATCAGGGTGGAGAGCTTCTCCAAGTTGGCGTCGACGCCATGCTTCTCCTCCATCCTCCATGCCCAGTTATGTGTTCCGCATGTTGAGGGGATGTTCATCCTGGCCTTGGTATTCAGGTCCAGGATATCCTGCATGGGGAAGATTGCATACTGGGCATAGCTTGCCATGACCGAACGTATCATCGCCCATGCTACATCCTTGGGGGAACAGCCAAGATAGGCGGTGACCATCTCCTTGTCTTTTTTCTCTAAGGCCTCAAACCACCCACGCACCGTATCGTTGTCGTGTGTTCCCGTGTATGCGACACAGTTGTCCGGATAGTTGTGGGGAAGGAAGAGGTCAAAGGGATTGGGCCAGTCTGCAACATCGCGCGTAAAACCAAACTGGCAGATACGCATGCCCGGGAAGTTGTTCTCGTCTCGCAACTGTTCGACCTCAGGGGTGACAAACCCCAGGTCCTCGGCAAAGATGGGCAGCTCTCCAAGTTGGGCCCGTACCTCCTTGAAGAAGTCTGATCCGGGTGCCTTTACCCAAGTGCCATGCTCTGCAGTCTTGTTTCCGTAGGGAACCTCCCAGTAGGATTCAAATCCCCTGAAGTGGTCGATGCGCAGGACGTCGCTCTGATGAAGCAGGGCCTGGATGCGTTGTATCCACCACCTGTAGTTGTTCTCTTTCATCACAACCCAGTCATAGACCGGGTTGCCCCACAGCTGTCCTGTGGAGCTGAAGAAGTCCGGTGGAACACCGCTGACCCCACTGTAGTGCCCGCTTTCGTCAGTCTTGAACAACTTGATGTTGCTCCAGGTGTCCACCGAGTCTGCGGCTACAAAGATGGGGATGTCCCCTACGATGGAGACTTCATGCTTGTTGGCATACGCCTTCAGGTCCTGCCACTGCCTTTCAAAGAAAAACTGCAGGGCCTTCCATATTTCGATCTTCCTGGGGTACTTCTTCTGCAGGCGTGCAACATGCTCCTTGGAGTAGGTGCCGTCCTCTTTTTTCCAGACACTGAACCAGCGCGCATCATTGTAGTGTTCGTACAAGATCATGAAAAGTGCGTAGTCATCAAGCCAGAACTCGTTAGTTGTGCAGAATGCCTTGTATGCAACCTTGTCCTTTTCATTGTCAAGGAAATTGGCCGCGGCCTTCTTGAGCAGGGGCATCTTCCATGCATCGACCATCGAGTAGTC
>CAZGOK010000249.1:0-3118 GCA_964527665.1 uncultured Sphaerochaeta sp. | reverse complement strand
AGAGCAGGTGGCTGTTAACCACCCTGTCGGGGGTTCAAATCCCTCCGGGCGAGCTTGAACAAGTGGGCAATCCAAATTGGGTTGCTCCTTTTTTATATGGTGGCAAGGCATAGAAAAACGGCAGGGGAGACCCTGCCGTTTGTGTTACGATCCTGTTGTCAGGACTTTGCCGGTATCTTTTTCTGGTTAGCCTGGTAGACCTTCCACGTGGAGGCTACAATGGATTCGACTGAAGAGTGTTCAGCCTCCCATCCCAGCTCCTTCTTGGCTAAGGTCGATGACGCAACGAGCTTAGCAGGGTCACCAGGGCGACGTTCGACATACTGAGTCGCTATCTCCTTGCCTGTGATCTCCCGTGCAGTGTCGAGAATCTGTTGCACAGAGAGCCCTGACTCCGAACCGAGGTTGACCACCAGGTTCTTATGGTTTTCCAGCAGATAGTCTGCAGCGAGCAGATGCCCCCTAGCAAGGTCGGTGACGTGTACATAGTCACGCACGCCTGTGCCATCAGGTGTATCGTAGTCCTTGCCGAATACCAGGAGGTTGGGCCTCAGGCCAGCGGCAACTTCCATGACAACAGGAATGAGGTTTGCCGGATTGTTCTCCAACCCTAGCATCTTGCCATCCCCATCATACCCGGCTGCGTTGAAGTAGCGTAAGGCTACATAGTTGAAATCTTTCAACTTGGAATACCACTTGAGATTTTCCTCAATGCACAACTTGGTGTACCCATAGTAGTTTGTAGGGTCGGTAGGGTGCTTCTCATCGACAGGAAGGTAGGAAGGCTCCCCGTAGACAGCCGCAGATGAAGAGAGTATGAAATTCTTCACCCCACTGTGTACGCACTCTGTGATGAGGATCAGAGAGCCTGTGATGTTGTTCTCAGAGTATTTGAAGGGCTTGAGCATCGACTCCCCTGCAGCTTTGAAGGCAGCGAGGTGGATGACGGCATCCCAGCCTTCGCTGAGAACGTTTCGGACCTGCTCACGGTTGAGGATGTCCCCTTCAAAGAAATGGCAGCGCTCATCGACGTTAGAACGCAAACCGGAGGAGAGATTGTCGAAAATCCCTACTGTGTCATTGCGCTCCAAGAATGCCAGGGCTACGTGGGTGCCGATATAGCCGGCACCTCCAAACAAAAGTACTTTCATGGAAGTTACTCCTTCTTAAATATGTGTAGTATCAGGTGAACTGTTTGATGATGGCTGTCAGGGCCTCTGTCCTCTCTTCCAACTCTTCTTTGGACTTTGCCTCAACGACAAGCCTTAGATAGGGTTCTGTATTGGATTTGCGCACATTGAACCACCAGGTGGGGAACTCTATGCGGTATCCGTCAAAATCAAGAACCTTGTCGGGCTTTGCATTCTTCACGTACGCGGTATGGAGTGCCTCCATGGCTTCATCCTTTTGCTCAAGCTTGAAGTTGATCTCCCCACTATTGGCGTATGCGATGATGGTGTCGATGAAACAGCTCAGTGTGATGCCCTGCCTCTTCAGGTCACTGACGACCCCAAGTACTATGAGGGCGGCTAGGAAGCCGCTGTCACAGTTGAAGAAGTCACGGAAATAGTAGTGTCCGGCAAGTTCTCCACCGAAGATAGCCTTGATGTCCCGAAGCTTGATCTTGGCAAAGGCATGGCCGACCTTCCAGGTATGGACTTCGGCGCCATGCTTGGCCAGATACTCAGAGGTCGATCGACTGGTACGGATGTCAACAAGGACGTTGCCTTTCTCCTGTTTGAGGTAATGGTAGCCAAGCACTGCGGTGATGTAGTCAGGCTGGAGAAAGCGTCCTTTCTCGTCAATGAACATGACTCTGTCGGCATCTCCATCAAAGATGACCCCGATGTCGCTCTTGTTGGCTATGACCGCATCCATGATGTCCTTGCAGTTCTCCACCTCTAGTGGGTTTGGTTCATGGGCGGGGAAGGTCCCGTCAAAATGGTCATAGAGGTAGTGATTCTCTTCACCGAGCAGCTCTTTGGCCAGTAGATTGGCCATTCCATGGGATAGGTCAATGGAGATGTTGAGGTTTGAGGTGTCCGGAGCATATTGCTTGAGAAAGGCGAGGTAGGGGGTTTTGGCATCCTTTTTGATGATGGACCCCTTATTCTCCGAAACAACAATCGTATCGTTGAGTACCATCGCCTCAAGTTCCTTCAGGCCGGTCTCCGAACCTACAGGCAGCGCTTTGGTCCTGCTTATCTTCAATCCGTTATACTCTGCAGGGTTGTGGCTAGCGGTGATCTGCACCGAAGCCGCACTGGCAAGATGGACTGTAGCGAAGTAGACCATGGGCGTGGTTGCCAGCCCGATATCCCAGACATCGGCACCGCTGTCTGTAATGCCCCTGCTCAATGCTTCAAAAATCTCGTCGCTGGTTGTGCGAACGTCCCTTCCGACTACAACTTCCTTGCTGTTCAGCAGCTTAGGCAAGAAGAAACCTATCTTATAGACAGTTTCCTTGTTGAAATCCTTGTTGTAGATTCCCCTGATATCATATGCCTTAAAAGCACCCATATGCCCCTCCTATGCTTGTAACGCAACAGCAAAAGCTTTGCGGTCTATCAATTCGAAGAAATGCACACTCCCATCTTTAAGGGTGACCATCTCCACCAGCTGTCTGAATATTTTATCGAGCATATTTGCTTCAGGCAACTCATCAGCCTTCATAAGCCCTTCGGTGACCTTCTGGGCATGTCTTTTGACTACCTGTAGGGTAAAGGCCACATCTGCGATCGCAAAGGACCCTTCATACTTTACAAAAGGGGCCGCTTTCTTTTTGGCCTTTATGGATATGCCGAACATGCTGGGATTCCTTTCGAAGTCCTCAAAGTAGAAGGAATCTTCACATCGGTAGAGAAAGACTCCGAACTCCCGAGAGATCTCACGACTGTTTCCATACCAGGTTGCATAGGTCTTCCACTGTATTTTCGCTTGTCGTCTTGTTTCCAGTTCTGCAATAAAGGCCTGAGCATCTTCATCCATAATAGTTTTTCCTTCACTTCTCTAGCTTTTTTCTATAGTAGCATATACACTGCATTGCAGAAAGAGTTATCAGGGAAGACATGGATTATACAGAAAAGGATTTCGGAAAGATTTTAAAGACAAACGCACT
>CAZGOK010000248.1:0-3124 GCA_964527665.1 uncultured Sphaerochaeta sp. | reverse complement strand
CCCCCAAAGGCAGAACCAGAATCTGCAGTGTTACCGTTACACTACATCCCAATTTGAAATCCTGTGGTAGGATACGGAAATGAATGGGTTTTGTCAAGTGGGGTTTGAGAAATCCCCACTATTCAGCATCATATTCCACCAATACATCGACAGGATACTTGTGAAGCACCTTCTCATAGTTGAGAAATGGCAGGCCTATCACGCCAAGGACCCCTTCAACCTTCGCCCCATGCTCTTCAAAGATGGAGGCGGCAGCTTCCAAAGTGCCTCCTGTAGCGATGAGGTCATCGACAAGCAGAACATGGGAGTCGGGCACTACATCCACTTCCTGGACACAGACAACGTCACAGCCATACTCGAGTTCAAAGCTCTTCGTGTATGCCTTTCCCGGAAGCTTGCCCAGCTTGCGCACCAAAATCATGGGAACCCCTAGGCGTTCGGCAAGAGGCGCTGCAAAGATAAAACCCCGGGCCTCTATGCCGGCAATGTAATCGATGGTCTTGCCCTTGCACAGGGCTTCAAGCCTATCTATACAATAGGCAAAGGCAGCAGGAACTGCAAGAATGCCGGTAATGTCGTAGTAGAGAACACCCGGTTTCGGAAAATCGGGTACCTTTCGAATTACGTTGTCCAAATCATACTGTGTGTCCATAAGCCTCTCGTTAAGGGTAACTTTTCTTGAATGCACTAACTCGGGCACTCGCTGATTCGCTGAAATCCGAGCGCACCCCATCTTCCAAATATCTATATGCCAGGGCGGCGATCATTGCCCCGTTGTCCGTACAAAGCTTCAAGGAGGGAAAGGCAACCTCATAGCCGCCCTTCTCCATAGCTGTAAGCTCGCTGCGCAGCAGGGAGTTGGCGGCAACGCCACCTCCGGCGCTGATACGCGTAAGGCCAGTATCAGAGAGGGCAAGGCGTACGCGGCGCATCAGGTTTCCTATGGCAACCCTCTGAAAGGATGCTGCAATGTTCTCAACACTCTTCTCACTCTTTCCATCCCAAAACTGGTCAAGCTGGTTTATCACCGCACTCTTCAGACCGCTATAGGAGATATCATAGGGATGGTCGCCCTTGGAAAGGGCGTTGCCAGGAAAGAGGAAGGCCATGGGATTGCCGCTCTTAGAGAGGCGGTCGATGACCACACCCCCAGGATAGCCCATGTTGTAGTGCTTGGCCACCTTGTCAAAGGCCTCGCCTATCGCATCGTCGATGGTAGTGCCAAGCACCTCTATCGCATCATAGCCGTTGACCTTGCAGATCACTGTGTGTCCCCCTGATACCAGGATGCCCAGATAGGGGTAGGCCAGAGGCTTCTCCACCTGTGATGCATAGAGGTGGGCACGTATATGGTCCACGGTGATGAAGGGAACATCCAAGGTAGCGGCAAAACCCTTGGCGAAGTTCAGCCCGACAAGCAGTGATCCCAGCAGGCCGGGCCTGCTGGTCACGGCAACAGCATCAATATCCCCAATGCCGATGCCTCCCCTTTCTATGGCAGAGTTCACCACCTGGGCTATCCACTCGGTATGAAGGCGTGAGGCAAGTTCAGGCACCACACCCTCATAGGGTTTGTGCAGCTCTATCTGAGTAGCGACCACATTGCTCAGGATCTCAACCCCATCGCGTACAATGGCGGCAGAGCACTCATCACAGGAAGTCTCAATGCCCAGGACGTTCATACGTCGTCATCCTCATCATCATAGTACTCTTCATCATCATCAGAGCTAGAAAATTCAAAAGGTTCGAAATCAAAGTCAAACTCATCTTCAGAGACCATCTCTGCCAAATCACTAAGTTCCATACCATACTCAAGTGCGTCAGGAAACATATCAAGGAGAAACTGTGCAACATCCGGCTGCCAGCTCTCCCCAACCCGTGTAGGGACCTTGCTTCTATGAGTGTTGAGCAGCATCACAACATCTTGTGTCACTGCATGGCTGAATAATCCTTTTATTTTCAAAATATACCCTCTTCCTCCATAGCGTACTGACAATACAGAACAAGGTCAACTGATATATATCCCTGCAAAAGCATCACTGTAGGAAGCTTACTGGGTTCTTCCATCAAGGTGGATATGGCGGATACAGTTTCTTCCTGCATGTTTGGCGCTGTAGAGCTGGGTGTCGGCATTTCGGTACAGCTGATCAAAATTTGCACTATCTGAAAAGCTCAATCCGAGACTTATCGTACAGGATACAGATATACCGTCAAAAAGAAGGGTCGTCTCCTCTACCTGCTGGCGTATGTGCTCCGCCCAGAGGAGGGTCTTCTCAGTGCTCTCCGAGAGGTGGAAGATAGCAAATTCCTCACCTCCCATCCTTCCCATGATATCAGTGTCTGTCATGATATTGTATACACAGGAAACTACAGACTGCAGCATCAGGTCTCCAGCGATATGGCCATACCTGTCGTTGATCAGCTTGAAGTGATCAATATCAAAATACACAAGGGCTTTTTCCTGTTGGGAGCTCTCAAGTCGTTTCTCCACCTTCTCAATAAAGGTCTGCCTGTTGTAGATACCAGTAAGACCGTCACGTTCGGCACGAATCTGCAACAGGTCATTTTTCCGTTTTTGTTCAGTATTGTCCTTAAGCAGTGAAATTGTCCCGATAATGGACCCGTTGCCGGTCTTAATCGCATAGACACTGCAGTTGTAGAAGGTATCCAATCGGTAGAAGGAGAACTCCCCTTCCCTGCCCTGAAGAAGGAACTCGTGCCACAGAGGGACTTCCTCAACAAGGTTTGAACCCAAGGCAGCGAGGGTCGGACCCATCATGGTGAGGGCGGCCTGGTTGGCTTCAAGGAGCTTTCCTTGTGCAGAGGCTATGACTATGCCGTCTCCTAGGAAGTGAAACACCTGCTCGCGTGCAAGGGGGGCGATCTTCAACAGGTCGTAGCGGTAGATGCCCAGGAGCATGAACAAGGCAGAGAGGGCAAAGATGCCTGAGATGGGAACCAGTTGGGCAAACCTTTCGCCCATCATCACCTTGAGCAGAGAGTAGAGGGAAGCAACCAGCATTCCCCCAAAGACTGTCATGCTCTGCTTTCGGGATACGGTGGTGGTGCTCAGGGCATAGATGCCCAGAACCACCAAGGCGATGATCGAAAACATCAGGTTCGC
>CAZGOK010000247.1:0-3127 GCA_964527665.1 uncultured Sphaerochaeta sp. | reverse complement strand
TCGGCCGAAACGACCCCTGTCCCTGTGGAAGCGGCAAGAAGTACAAGAAGTGCTGCATGAACTAAAAAGCTGGCTGTCTTTCCCTTATTACTTGTAGGGATTCACTTCACTCTTCTTGAGGGTGTCCTTCTCTGCAAAGCCCAAGGCTGCAAGCACCTTAACTGTCTTATCAAGCTGGTAGGCAGGTATCCACCGTGCGGTGAGCCGCACGTTCTTACTGTCAGGAAGCTGCTCGGCATAGGGCCTGAGCCCTGCATTGAGCAGGCGGTCGTACTGGGCGTAGGCGGTGATAAGTGATGAGTATGCCCCTACCTGAATCTGGTACCAGCCGGTGTCCCCTGCTCTGTTGTACTTTGACTCAGGAACATCAGGGGAGAATATCAGTGTCAGCGTCACATTGGCTATGCCGCTATCGAGCATGCCTGCCTGCTTGGCTGCTGCAGGGCTCAGGTCGATGATACGCCCTTCGACGAACGGACCACGGTCGTTGATCCTTACGTCCACACTTTTGCCCTTGTCCAAGTTGGTCACTCGCACCAAGGTGCCGAACTTCAGGCTTTTGTGGGCTGCCGAAAGGGAAGTGGGGTCGAAAATCTCACCATTGGCGGTGAGACTTTCAACCTTATCGCTGGTGTACCAGGAGGCTATTCCCTTCTCGATGACAGAGCCAGGCTGTGCTTCCGCTTCTGCAAAAAGCGGAACTATACATAAGAGGGCGATTAAAAGGACTATTGCTCGTTTCATACCTCTAGTATACGCCTAGCGCTTTTGTTTTTGCAACATGGAGTTGATATACTCTGCCTCTTTCCATTATACTTCGCACCTATGAGCGAAAAGAACATATCTACACATTGGGCGGACATATACGCCGACAAGATTATTCGTGAGAAGGGCGATAAGGAGTGCTATACCTGCGCTTCAGGAATTACCCCTTCTGGAACTGTCCATATAGGGAACTTCAGAGAGATCATCTCCGTAGACCTTGTGGTAAAGGCACTTCGGGCCAAAGGGAAGAATGTCAGGTTCATCTACAGCTGGGATGACTACGATGTGTTCCGCAAGGTTCCCAAGAACATGCCCCAGCCCGAGCTGCTGGAAACATACCTACGCAAACCCATCACGCTCGTACCCGACACCACTGGCAGGGCAGACAACTATGCCCATGCCAACGAGCTGGACGTCGAGAAGATCCTTCCCGTCGTAGGGGTGGAGCCCGAGTACATCTACCAAGCAAAGCGCTATCGGGCCAGCGAATATGCAAAAAGCATGCGTCTTGCCTTGGAAAAGAAAGACGAGATCCGCATCATCTTGGACGAGTTCCGCACCGAACCCCTTGAAGAGAACTGGTGGCCCATCTCGGTATTTTCCTCGTTCACCGACAAGGATACCACCACGGTCCTCGACTGGGACGGCGAGTGGGGCGTTACCTATAGGGATGACCAAACCAACCAGACTGAGACCATAGACTTGCGCACCACCGCCTACGCCAAGCTGCCTTGGCGCCTGGACTGGCCGATGAGATGGGCCCATGAAGGGGTGGATTTCGAACCTGCAGGTAAGGACCACCACAGTGAAGGCGGCTCATTCGATACCTCCAGGAAGATGGTCACCGTTTTTGGCGGACAGCCTCCCGTATCCTTCCAATATGACTTCATCAGCATCAAGGGCAGGGGTGGGAAGATCTCCTCCTCAAGTGGGGATGTCATCTCCCTGTATGAGGTGCTTGAGGTCTTTACCCCGGAGATCACACGCTACATGTTTGCAGGAACCAGGCCAAACTCCGAGTTTGCCATCTCCTTCGACCTGGACGTGCTGAAGATGTATGAGGACTACGACAACTGCGAACGTATCTACTTTGACCTGCTTGCAGTCAATGAGAAGCGCAAGGCAAAGGAAGCGAGAATCTATGAACTGAGCCAGGTTGGGCCCATCCCTACCGAAGCATCCTTCCAGATCCCTTTCCGACACCTGTGCAACCTCCTTCAGCTGCATGAAGGCAACATAGATGTTGCCATCAGCACCTTAGGTGAGATGACCGAGAGCCAGAAAGAACGGCTAGAGACCCGCTGTCTCTGTGCATGGAACTGGATCACGACCTTTGCCCCCGAAGACTTCAAGTACCGTCTTGCAGTCGGGACCGACCCCAAGGTCGAATTGACTGAGGTCGAGCTCAAGGCAATTCGTGACCTGACCGCTTTGGTTGAGGTGATGGACAGCCTTGAGGACAAGGAGTACACCATACGCCTGTATGACTGTGCAAAGGATAACGGTATTGAAACCGGTGAGTTCTTCCAGCTTGTCTACCGGGTGATGATCGGTAAGGATAAGGGCCCGAAGCTCGGACCCTTCATCAAGACGTGCGGCAAGGAGAAGACCCTTGCCATCCTGAAACGATATTAGGATAAGCAACACATAGCACTGTATTTTTATTGTATACTGGAAGGGAGCATTGAACTGCTCCCTTTCACTATCTGGAGGTACCTATGAAAGTTCTTATGATCAACGGAAGCCCACATGAAAAGGGCTGCACCTATACTGCATTGAGTGAAGTTGCCACTTCACTGACACAACAAGGCATCGAGAGTGAAATCCTTTGGATAGGAAAAGGGGCCATCTATGGATGCAGTGCCTGCGGCTCCTGCAAGACCACTGGCGTCTGTATCTTTACCACGGACGGGGTAAATGAAGCGGCTCTCAAGGCAAAAGCCTGTGATGCCCTCGTCCTGGGTTCCCCTGTCTACTACGCCTCTGCCAATGGGGCGATGAGTGCGTTTTGTGATAGGTTGTTCAGGGTCGTCTTAAAACACATGGCCTATAAGCCAGGAGCTGCAGTCATGTCCTGCCGAAGGGGAGGGGCCAGCGCCACCTTTGACCAGCTGAACAAGTACTTCACCATCAGTGAGATGCCTGTTGTCTCCTCAACCTACTGGAACAGTGTCCATGGCCTTACACCAGATGATGTGAAGCAGGATTTAGAAGGGTTGCAGGTCATGCGCAACCTTGGTTCGAACATGGCTTGGCTACTGAAGTGCATTGAAGCAGGAAAGGCCAACGGAGTTGCCCTTCCTGAGCGTGAAAAACCGTTGGTGACCAGTTTCATTCGCTAACACACTGCCAAAGAGCTGCC
>CAZGOK010000246.1:0-3129 GCA_964527665.1 uncultured Sphaerochaeta sp. | reverse complement strand
AGGGATCTGAGAAGACGCCGGTATTACGCACATCAATGGCTACGTTGGCACGGTTCGGACATACATCCACACACTTGTTACAGATGTACGAGCACTCCATGCAACGATGAGCCTCGGTCTCGGCAAACTTCTTGTCGTCAAAATCCTTGGAGACAAGAATCCTGCTCTTCTTTTCGGCGATTTCAGCAAAGTATTCATCTTCAGCTTGGGTCAGCTCCTCGTTATCGAGGTCCGAGAGCTCTTCGTCATCATCGTCATCCTCACACGCTTCATCCACCCCGTGGTCGTGACCACATTCGCACCCTTCATCTTCTTCATCCTCAGGACCGAGGATCTTGTCGATGGCAGCCTCAACGGCGGCACGGGCACTTGCGATACATTGGACAACAGTGGAAGGACCTGACTGCACATCCCCGATGGCATAGACGTCCTCTACCTCTGTTTCCTTGGTCGCCTTGTCTGTGATGGGCCAACCCTTTTCATTGACAGGGACACCAAACCAGGTAAGCTTCTCCTTATCGGGATACTCGCCGATGGCGGTGATCATGACATCACAGGCCATGGTATAGGTCTCGTCTGTAGCAATCGGGCGACATCTGCCGGAAGCATCCTTCTCGCCCAGTTTCATCTTACGGACGGTAAGCTGGTTACCTTCAAAGGATTCTGGGTTGGCAAGGAAGATGAACTCAACATTCTCATCCTGGCAGTTGGCATACTCCTCATGGTCGGCAGGCATCTCTTTCTCTGTCCTACGATAGAGTACCGATACCTTTTCAACCCCTACGACCCTTGTAGCTGCACGGGCACTATCCATGGAGGTATTGCCTCCACCGACGATGACCACATGCTTGCCCAACCTCACCTTTGCAGGATCTTGGCGGAAGTCATGGAGGAACTCAAGGGAGCGCTTCACACGCGAGCGATCCCCGACCAGAGGGATGTCATTGTCAACTTCACTGCCAATGGCATAGAAGATGTGGGAGAAGCCCTTAGCACGCAGTGCCTCGATGGTCATCTCTTCACTGTTGACACCATAGTGGAAATCAACACCATGGGCCTTGATGAACTCAACATCCTGCTCTATGGCTTCAACGGGAAGTCGGAATCCTGGGATAATATGGCGAACCACACCTCCGGCACTCTCTTCGCGTTCAAACACGGAGGTGTCGAAACCACTTCTGGCAAGGAAGAATGCAGCTGAAAGTCCGCCGGGGCCTGCCCCGACCACTGCAGCCTTTATCTTACTTTTTTCGGTGGGAGCTTCCCAATTCTTCCTATACTCGTCATAGCCGTTTTCTGCAGCTATCTTCTTCAGCTCACGAATTTCTACAGCACCCTCGTAATCCATGCGGGTACAGTGCAGCTGGCACTGGTGGTCACAGATATAGCCGGTGATGGCAGGAAGGGCATTCTTGTCATAGATCAGCTCAAGGGCCTCAGCATAGCGACCCATACCGACGAGCTGCACATACTCAGGAACATCCTGATGTATGGGACATGCAACCACACAAGGGGCTACATAGCAGTCGAACATGGGGAGGTCCTCATCAATCTTCACTGAATCGGTGCCTCTGAACTCCTTGCTTACCTCAACGTATTTACCGTCACGGGCGTCAGAGGAGAGCTTCTCAAGTTTCTTGAGGTCAATGTCCTGCATATCCCAGCCCTTGCTCGTCTCAAGGATCTCAACCATCTGCTTCAGCCTTCCATAGCCACCTGGCTTGAGAAGGTCTGTTGCGAGCGTTATGGGTCTGATACCGGTCTCAAAGAGAGCCTTTACCGTAAGGGCTGTGGCTCCTCCACAGTAGGAGACGGGCAGCTTGCCTTTGAACTCACCACTGAGCATGGATGCTACTGTTGTGGAGAGAGGAAGCAGGGAACGGCCGGACATATACATCTCTTTGCCGGGAAGCTGCTCCTGGTCGTTGACCGAGCCTAGGGTGTTGGTCAGCTTGACGCCAAAACCTCGGCCCTCTTTCTTTGCAAGGTCAACTAAGCGGTGCAACATCGCCAAGGCGTCGTTGTACTGCAGGTCGTGCTCGAAATTCTCCCGAGTCAGGGTGATGTAGTCGAAGCCGAGGTTGTCCAGGATCTCACGAACCTTGTCATAGCCAAGGAGGGTGGGATTGAGCTTTACAAAGGTATCAATTTTCTTTTCACTCAGCATGTATGTACAGATAGCCTCAATTTCCTTGGGAGGGCATCCGTGCATGGTGCTTAGGGTGGTCGAGGGGCTGATGTTGGCGCTGATCTTAGAGGTCAGGCCCTTGAGCTTCTTCTCAAGCCCTTCCCACTCGGTTCCATCGAAAAGACCCTCGTCAAGCATGGCATCAAGTTCGGCGAGGTACTCGTCAAAACGCTGATCCTTACGTGCGTCGATCATGGAATCGATGAACTGCTGCATGCGCTCGGTCTTGATGCCTGCAAGGTCATATCCGACGGACATGTTAAAGATGAAGGAGGGTTTTTCAAACTTGCCCTTATTCATCAAAGCTTCAAGCAGATGGAGGATGATCCACGCCTTTGCATATTCGTCCCAAGCCTTGGGAAGGGTGAACTCTGTGGACCACTCCACATTGTATGCCTCATCACGAGCATCGATGCAAGGCTTGTCGATCTCCAGGGTGTCCATGATTTGTACCGTCTTCAGCTCCATGAAGCGTCCACCGACGAGATAGCTGGCGACAATGTTCTGTGTCAGCTGTGTGTGGGGCCCTGCTGCGGGTCCACAAGGGGTGGAACAACTCTGGCCAAATACGGATATGCTGTTCTTGCCTTTGTCCTGATAGAACTGTTCTTCGGCAATTCCAAAAATTGAATGATGGTTACGATATTCGCCAACAATACGGGTTATAAGTTCCGCGAAAGGAACCGGACGCATAATGTCTCCCATTAGTCACTCCTTTGAGTAAGGGTGTCATCGGGTACTAAGACCCAACACTGTCTCATTCTAATGCAGATCAGAGAGATGTCAATCGTTTTCTGCAACAATTCGCAACAAACTTATTGATTTTCCCACTTTCGTTAAAAAGGGAAGCCTCTTCCGCATTACCTATTTTATGCGCATATCCACGTGGGTAGACGGCGCATACCAACTAGAGCAAACATTGAGCCTTGAAGAGTTAATAT
>CAZGOK010000245.1:0-3135 GCA_964527665.1 uncultured Sphaerochaeta sp. | reverse complement strand
TGACTTACCAGCTGGTCCCATCACAGGTGATGGAATCTACAAGGTCTGTCCCTTTCCGAATACCATCTGCACAACCGTCATGGGTGGGGAACAGTTGCTTAGGTTCCTTGAGCAGTGTGCATCTCTGAACCCGATTCCCATTTCAGGGCTCAAGTTTGGCTTTGATAAAAACTTGCCTGAAGGTTCGAGGGTACTCTTTGCAGAGCTGATGGATGGTACTGCGATCAGAAGGGATGCTTCTTACAAGGTGACAACCAATAGTTTCCTTAAGGATGGAAAGGATGGGTATACCGTGTTGGGTGAAAATCTCAAGTGGATAGATACCTCTGTACTGATGCGTGATGCCATGACCCAGTACGTAATGAAGTATGGAACAGTCAGGACAGAGCTAGAAGGACGTATTGTGAATTTGACAAAATAGGCCAACTTGACTCCAGCATGAAAAAGCTTGCCAATATTGTCATATCGGCAAGCTTGTATCTTTTGGGTGTGAAGACTAGAAGTCAGAGAGCCTTGGAGCCCTGGGGAACGGGATGACATCACGTATGTTTCCCATGCCGGTTACATACTGCACAGCCCTTTCAAAGCCCAGGCCGAAGCCTGCATGGGGCACTGAGCCGAACCTTCTGAGGTCCAGGTACCACCAGTACTCCTCGGGGTTGAGCTTCAACTCCAGCATGCGCTGGGTGAGGGTATCGATGTTTGCCTCACGCTCGGATCCTCCGATGATCTCCCCGAGGCGGGGTACCAGCACATCCATGCCACGAACTGTCTTGCCGTCGGCATTGAGCTTCATGTAGAACGCCTTGATGTCCTTGGGATAGTCGGTGACGATGACCGGGCTCTTGAAGACAACCTCGGTGAGGAACTTCTCGTGCTCGCTTTGCAAGTCGTTTCCCCAGGCAACCGGGAAGGAGAACTTCGAGGCGTGCTTTTCCAGTTCCTTGACCGCATCGGTGTAGGTCAGGCGCACAAAGGGAGTATCCACAATGCCCCTGAGGGTATCTTGCATGCCCTTCTCCACAAACTGGGAGAAAAAGGCCATGTCCTCGTCACACTTCTCAAGCACCGTCTTGAACAGGTACTTCAGAAAGGACTCGGCGATCTCCATATTGCCTTCATTGTTGCAGAATGCCATCTCAGGCTCCACCATCCAGAACTCTGAAAGGTGGCGCTTGGTGTTGGAGTTCTCAGCCCTGAAGGTCGGCCCGAAGGTGTAGATGTTCTTCATCGCCATCGCATAGGCTTCCCCTTCGAGCTGTCCGCTTACCGTAAGGAAGGATTTCTTGCCAAAGAAGTCCTTGGAGTAGTCAACGCTGCCCTCTTCGGTCAACGGGGGATTCTTGGGGTCGAGTGTGGTGACCAAAAACTGCTGCCCAGCCCCTTCGGCATCGCTGCTGCTGATGATCGGGGTGTTCACATAGACAAACCCGTTCTCCTGGAAGTACTGGTGTACGGCATAGGAGAGGGTGTTCCTCACGCGCGTGACAGCACCGAACATATTGGTCCGGGGCCTCAGGTGGGCTATCTCGCGCAGGTATTCGATGGTATGGCGCTTCTTCTGCAAGGGGTAGGAGTCAGAAGGGCAGTCGCCTACGAGTGTGACATCCAAGCTGGCCATCTCAACCCGCTGTGAGCCGCCGGCACTCTCGATGATGGGGCCCCTGCAGATGACTGAAGAGCCGGTGGAGAGCGAGTCGAGCAAGCCATCATTGGCAAACTGCTCCTTGTCGATGACAACTTGCAGGCCTTTGAGGCACGAACCATCGTTCACCTCAAGGAAACATACGGTCTTGCTGTCACGTTTGGTACGTACCCAACCTTCAGCTTGGACGACCTCTTGGCTTGGCTCTCTCTTGAGCAACGAGGAAATACGTTCGATCATGGGAAATGCTCCTTCGAAAAGTATCCCTTCATTATGGTTTTTTGCCCCTCTCTAGTCAAGAATGGGCATGTGGGAGCAATTTTATCCTTTGGCCTCAGCTTTTCAATGAGGAAGGTGCACCAAGATCCTACCTTGGAGTTTTTGCTGTTCCCATTGTTGTCTCCTTTTGTTGGTTTTTTGGCATCGGGTTACTGTATATGTGCTAGGTTTTTAGAAAAAAAGGATAAATATCCTGGTAATGCTATTCTGACAGATTGACAAAATATGAAGAAGTGTTATAAATAGAAGCAATGACTTTCCCTGGAGGATTCATATGTATTCAACCATGCCACAGATATTTTCAAACATCGTCAAGACCTATCCCGGATACGCTGTCCAGATGAGCAAGGACACAAGTGGGGTGTTCCAAAGTGTCTCCTACTCACAACTGTACAGTGACATCAACGCGCTGGCCGCTTCACTACACCACCGAGGGATGAAGCGCGGGGATAACGTAGGGCTTATCAGCGACAACCGCAGCGAATGGCTGCTCAGCGACCTGGCCATCCAGACCTTAGGGGCTGTGGACGTGCCACGCGGTCGTGATGCGATGCCGTATGAGATCAGCTTTATCCTTGAAATTACCGAGGCCACCTTCTGCTTTGTGGAGAATGCCGTACAGCTGCGCAAGGTTCTCAACCTCAAGGAGAAGCTTCCTGCACTCAAGAGCTTTGTGGTCATGGACAAGGCATTTACCTCCGAAACGCTTGAGAACACCACCGTCGCTTCAGGGGTGGAGGTCCTTCTCATACAGGACCTTCTCACCGAGGGAAGGGCTCTTCTGAACGACTCCTCCGTTGCCCGTACGATCGAGGATGAGCGCCTGAAAGGGAAGGGCGATGATACTGCCACCATTATCTTTACCAGCGGGACAACCGGCGAACCCAAGGGTGTTGTGCTATCCCATGCGAACTTTGCCTACCAGCTTGAGGCCCTGCCCAGGGTCATCCCCGTTGTAGGGCCGGGCCAGAGGTGGCTCAGCGTCCTGCCGGTATGGCACTCCTTTGAAAGGATCTTGCAGTACTTCATCGTCAGCCAGGCTTCCACCATCGCATACTCCAAGCCGCTTGGGTCGATCCTCATTGCAGACCTCTCCTTGGTGAACCCCCACTGGATGGGCTCTGTGCCCAGGATCTGGGAGGCGGTGAAAGTCGGGGTGTTCAACAGCATGAAGGCCAAGAGCCCTGTTGCAAAATCCCTGTTCAAGTTCT
>CAZGOK010000244.1:0-3151 GCA_964527665.1 uncultured Sphaerochaeta sp. | reverse complement strand
TCCTTATGCCTGTTCACTGACATAACGACCACGAGAACGATTGCAAGTACAACTCCGATCCCCAGGCCTATTAGAAAGTTCTGCATGCATTGCTCCTTGAGCTTTTGGCTCACATCAAAAGGTATAGTAACGAGGGTATTTTGTCAAAGGAGAAAGAGGGAAGCGGTACCATTTGGTACCGCTTAAACCACTTTTTCTTCTTTTTCTTCTTTTATTGATTCCTGTTCTTCCTATTTGAAACGCTTCGAGACAGCTTCAACACTGTTTTCAATCGCCTCAGGGATGGATACCCTGCCTTGGAATACCGCCATGTCCTTGAACCCAGTACCAGTCAAAAGCGTGCAGACCTCTACATCCTTTCCAAACTTCTCAAGGAGCATCTTGCTGTCCTTGCGTACCCCAGCCCAAGCGCAGGCTGCAGCTGGTTCGACAAAGATGCCAGCTTCGCTGGTAAGTTCCATCTGGGCATCCAAGATCTCGCTGTCGTCAACCTCAGTTGCCCAACCATCACTTTCGGTGATATAGCGAACAGCCATCCTGCCGTTTGCAGGACTCTCTACGCTGATGCTGTCGGCCCTTGTTGTTGCATGTTCTAGGTTTTTGTATTGTTTTGTCTTCCAGGCCTGGCTGATTGCATTGCTCTGCTTGCTTTGTACACAGACCAGGTGAGGCACCTTGTCGATAAGGCCAGCCTCCTTGAGGTCATAGAACCCCTTGAAAACACCGGCGAATATGCATCCGTCCCCTACTGAGACATAGACCACATCAGGAGCCTTCCTGCCAAACTGCTCAAACAGCTCAATGGAAACACTCTTCTTGCCTTCTATGGTCATTGGGTTATAGGCGGTGTTGCGGTTGATGCCGCCAAACTCCGCTGTGTAGGCGATGGAGAGGGCGAAGGCATCGTCATAGCTTCCCTTGACAGGAACCACCGTAGCTCCATAGAGCACGCTCTGCATCAGTTTGTTGATGGGAGCGGTGGCAGGGACAAACAAGATGATCTCTAGGCCATAGGCTGCGCCTGCACAGCTCATTGCAGCACCGGCATTGCCTGTGGAGGCGAGAGCTATTCGGTTTTGCTTGTGTGCTATGGCTTGGGCGGCTATAAGCTGGCTGGCTCGATCCTTGAAGGAGCCAGAGGGAAGGGCACTGTCCAGCTTGCACGAGAGGTTTTTAAGCCCATACTTTTTTCCAAGCCTATGGGGTCTTGCCAGGGGGGTGCCCCCTACAGGGAACACCTCAGGTGTCGGAATGGGGTAGGGGAAGAAGTCATACATGCTGACTTTTTCCTGTTTTGCAAGCTTGGCAAGGTCATCCTTGTTGAGCTTCACGATCAGGTTTCCCTTGGAGAAGGATCCCTTCTCATTCTTCTGGGAACACTCGGGGCACTGGTACATAACCTCATCTGTCTCATAGGTCTTGCTGCAATCACTGCACTCATACGAAAATCGCATACTAGTATCTCCTCTAAAATTGAAAAATGCCGGATTTCGAGTCCGGCATTTTTAGATAATGAGCTTTAGTTACTTGGCTAGGATCTCTGCGTTAAACGCTTCGATCATCTCATCTATCTGGTCAGCATATGCCGGAATCTGCTTCCAGTAGTTCTTATCATACCACTGAGCGTTGAGTTCTTCATAGGTCCTGCCCTGCTGTTCAACCCAGGTGTAATACTTGAGGTTGTGCACACGAAGCTTTTCATAGTAGGTCAGTTCAAGAAGATCTTCCGTTGTCTGGTGGTGCAGACATGCTGCCAAGGCACGCACAGCTGCATACTCGTCAAACTCCCCTTGGATCTCATTCTGCTCCACCAGCCTGGATGTGTACATCTCAGAGCTGTCGGTCAGGACAGTAAAAATTACATCGTCGCTTCCCATCTCATAGTACTTGGCCATCTTGATCGCGGATAGCACGTTTGCTACGCCACTGATACCATAGAGAGGAAGCTCAGCAATCGTCTCTTCTGTGATGCCCATCTTACGCAGGTACTCAATGCCTGCTGGCTCGTTGAAGAGGCGGTAGACATCCATAGCGTCCTGGTCATCGACTGCGATGATCATGTCGGTGTTGCGCACATTGTGTACCCAAGGAACATGCTTGTCGCCGATACCTTCGATGCGGTGTCCGCCAAAGCCGTTACGCAATAGGGTGGGGCACTGCAAGGCCTCACTTGCGGCAAGCTTGATATGGGGGTATTTCTCCTTGAGCGCATCACCTGCAGCAATGGTTCCACCTGAGCCGGTGGTAGTTATATAGCCACAGACATTCTCAGGGGCGATCTCCAGTTCCTCAAGGACCTCCATGATGGCTCCACCAGTGACCTTATAGTGCCAGAGATAGTTGCCGAACTCCTCAAACTGGTTGAAGATGACAATACTTGCTCCACGCTCTCTATCGAGTTTATGGCACATGTCAAAGATTTCCTTGACATTGGATTCACACCCTGGGGTTGCAATGACTTCACCTGCCACTGTCTTCAGCCACTCAAACCTCTCCTGACTCATCTCCTCAGGAAGGATGGCGATGGATTCACAACCGAGAAGGACACTGTTAAAAGCGCCGCCACGACAGTAGTTGCCCGTTGACGGCCATACTGCTTGTTGGTGGATAGAGTCAAAGGTACCTGCAACCAAAGCCGGTGCAAGACACCCGTAGGTAGCACCTACTTTATGGGAGCCGGTGGGTATCCATTTTCCCACAAGGGCAAGGATACGGGCCTTGCAGCCAGAGAGCTCGTGAGGGACTTCAACAAAGTTGACCCCACCAAATTTTCCACCCATCTTGGTGGGTTCGTTCTTCCAGGTGATCCTGAAAAGATTCAGGGGATTTACATCCCAAAGTCCGACATCAGCGAGTTTTTCCTGGATATCGGCAGGAATAGTGGAAGGGTCCACCATCTGACTAAAGGTTGGCAACAGAATGCCTTTTTCCCTACAGCGGTCAATGTTATTCTTCCGTACTTCCGCATTCCCGTTCAAATTGATCAACATCTCGATTCCTCCACACACAATGGTTGCTTTTTGGTTAGTAAAGTATACAAGAAAGATTTGAATTGTAAAGATAAAATTAGTAAAAGTTCGATTTTACTGTTATATATTGCGCTAATGGTCAGTTCCAGTATGCAATACTTTGGTAAAGTGCTATAATCAGC
>CAZGOK010000243.1:0-3176 GCA_964527665.1 uncultured Sphaerochaeta sp. | reverse complement strand
AGCTGATCCTCTACCCTGTCACCAAGAAGGGTATGGAGTCGACTGCAAAGATGTCCTCCCTCTCACCGAAGATGGCGGAGATCAAGGAGCAGTATGCTGACAACCCGACCAAGCAGAACGAGGAGATCGCAGCCCTGTACAAGAAGGAGAAGATCAATCCGATGGGAGGGTGTCTTCCCATGCTGGTCCAGTTCCCAATCCTCATCGCTTTCTATGGACTCTTGAACAAGCACTTTGAACTTCGCGGGGCGATGTTCATCCCAGGATGGATCCCAGACCTCTCCATGCCCGATACCGTATTCACCTTCCCCTTCACCCTTCCCTTTATAGGGAACCAGTTGCATCTGCTGCCCATCATCTACACAGTCAGCATGATCTTCTCGATGAAGATTACGCAGAATGCACAGAGTGCAGGCAGTCAGCAGGGCATGATGAAGTTCATGACGTACGGCATGCCGCTGATGTTCTTCTTTGTCCTCTATAGCGCACCATCGGGCCTGATCCTCTACTGGTCGGTCATGAACGGCATCTCCATCATCCAGCAGATCTACACCAACAAGAAGAAGAAGGCTGAACAGCAAGAAGAGGTGGCAAGCAACGTCAGGACGTTTCCCGGTCCGAAAGGGAAGCGCAAATAGGGAATACTAAAGATTTTAACTTCGGGGGGATTTCCCCCCGAAACGGAGTAAACATATGATGAAAGAATTCGAAGGACGTACCGAGCAGGAGGCAATTGCAAAGGCAATTGAAGAACTGCATATTGAACGTGAAGACTTTGATGTAGAGATTGTCGAGCCGGTCCGTAAGGGCCTTTTTAAGAAAAGCAATGTTAAGATCAGGATCCATTTTGATGATGGTAACACCCCCATCGAGCCTGATTCCTACGAACCCCGCCTGAGTGACGGAGCCGTTGTAGACCACCCGGTAAACAACCAGCTCGAGCAGGATGTCCTGGTATTTGTGGCAACCATGCTGCAGAAGATGGGGTATGAGGGAAAGGTCACCATTGGTTTCCGCAAAGAGAGAAAGCTTGGGCTGAACATTGAAAGTGACAACTCAAGCATCATTATCGGAAGAAAGGGAAAGAACCTGGATGCGATCCAGCTGCTTGCCAATGTATTTGTAGGCAAGACCGAGCCGGACCTGAAGATTGTCGTCGATAGTGAAAACTACCGCATGCGCCATGAAGAGCAGCTCATCCGCATGGCATTCAAGAGTGCCGAACAGGTTCGAAGCAGCGGCAGAAGCCGCCTGCTTGAGCCTATGAACCCGTATGAGAGAAGACTGGTACACACAGCCCTCACTGACTTCGGCGGCGTGGATACCAAGAGCGAAGGTGAGGGTCTGTACAAGCAGATCCGCATCATCAACCAGCGCACCGACGGCAACTCCCCTGCAATGCAGTAGAGAGAACCTTAAGCCGTAGTAAGAACACAAACATACCACTCAGGATTGAAGGCGATGCACACAAGCATCGCCTTCACTCTCTTCAAATGATTGGTGCATATTTTCCAATGTACTGCTTTCGCTGAATAACCACACTCTCACCTCATAAGCCTTCCCCTTTGTTCCAAGAGGTTTTACACTCAGCGGGGAGGATGAAGATGCACATAGCCGGTTTACAGAAGATGACGTTGCTTGATTATCCGAAGGTGGTGGCCTGTACCGTGTTTTTGGGTGGCTGCAATTTCCGCTGCCCGTTTTGCCATAACCCCGACCTGGTATGTGGCCCCTTCCCAGATCCCTTCATGACCGAAGAGGAGTTTTTCCTCTTTCTCGAAGAGCGAAAAGGCTTTCTCGATGGTGTATGCATCACCGGGGGCGAACCCATGGTCAACCTTGATTTGGAACCCTTCATCAGGGAGATCCGGAACCGGGGCCTGTTGGTCAAGCTCGATACAAACGGAAGCTTCCCCGATCGCCTGGAAAGGGTGGTGGAGGAGCGTCTTGTGGACTATGTCGCCATGGATATCAAGAACAGCAGGGAGCAGTATGGAAGGACCATCGGCCTTGCTGGCTATGACACCAAGGATATGGAGCGAAGTGTGTCCATCCTTATGGGAGGGGATCTCCCCTATGAGTTCAGGACGACCTTGGTGCGTGAATTTCATACAGGGCAGGATATGCTCGCCATCGGCGATTGGCTGAAGGGGTGTCGGGCATATTACCTGCAATCCTTTGTGGATTCGGGAAATCTCCTCGGAAAAGAGGCGATGACAGCCTTCTCCGATGAGGAAATGATGCTCTATAAGAAGTTGTTGCAGAGTTATATCGAAGCTGTATCCATTCGATGAGTCTCATCTGAGTCATAGTGTGGAAACACCACATATTGCGTGTTTTACCTTGAACTACCACCACATATGCTGTACTCTGGGTTTGAATAACGATCTGAACAGGAGAACGAGCATGTACCAAGTCATCAAGCGTGATGGTTCCATTGTCCCATTTGACATCTCGAAAATAGCGGCGGCACTTACAAAGGCTTTTGAAGCACAGAATAAGCAGTTTACCCCCAACATCATAGATTTTCTTGCCTTGAAGGTCACCAGCGACTATGAGCCCAAGATACAGGGCGGGACCGTTGGTGTAGAAGAAATCCAGGACAGTGCAGAGGCAGTTCTGGTACAGGCCGGCTACGCTGATGTGGCAAAGAGCTATATCCTCTACCGCAAGCAGCGTGAGAAGGTGAGGAACATGAAATCCACCATCCTTGACTACAAGGATGCGGTGGACGGCTACCTGAAACTTGATGATTGGCGCGTCAAGGAGAACTCCACGGTCACCTACAGCGTAGGGGGCCTGATCCTATCCAACAGCGGTGCCATCACGGCCAACTACTGGCTCTCTGAGGTCTACGACCAGGAGATCGCCGATGCACACAGAAATGCTGAAATTCATATCCATGATCTTTCCATGCTTACCGGCTACTGTGCCGGGTGGTCGCTGAGCCAGCTCATCAAGGTCGGCCTCGGCGGGGTCTTCGGCAAGATCACCAGTGCACCGGCAAAACACCTCTCCTCGCTGTGCAACCAGATGGTCAACTTCCTGGGGATCCTGCAGAATGAGTGGGCAGGGGCCCAGGCATTCTCCTCCTTCGATACCTACCTCGCCCCCTTTGTAAAGGCGGACAACCTCTCCTACCAGGAGACAAAGCAGTGCATCGAATCCTTTGTCTT
>CAZGOK010000242.1:0-3193 GCA_964527665.1 uncultured Sphaerochaeta sp. | reverse complement strand
TAGTTATAGCAATGATTCTTATTATTACAACAGCAGGTTTGTTTGCAGCGGTAACCAACCCTGGAACCGTAACTGCCACTTTGAAAGCCACTATCGGCGAGTATCTGATGCACGGCTTTAATGATGGCGTGACCAAGTACCTTCCTGCAATCGATGTGAATGATGCATTTAATACCACTACCCCAACCTTCAAGTATGGGTATGTGACCAATGCTGCACCTTATAACTTTACTTTCAAGATGACTGTAAATGCTTTTGAAAATCAGCTTCTTCCAGGAAATTATGTTAACATTAAAAGCGTTACAAGTACTGGCGGACAATTTTCTCAAATAGGTACAACTAATGAGTATCGAGTATTTGTCTATAACTCGATTAACAATACTGAAAAGTTAGATGAAACGACGATCGCTATTGTTCCATTCATTACCGCTGGTGGTATTGATATAACAGGTGCCAACATACCATTTGTTCAATCGGTAGCTGGTGCTGCCCCAGGACCTTATGTAGCCCCAATTGTTTTCACAATCACTGGTGTATAATGGTTTAGTCTAGCTAGCGTATTGATAATCCGGCTGTGCAGGAAACTGCACAGCCTTTTCAATGTGCCCATGCTGCTCTCTTTTTTAACCAAGGTCTTTCCTATTTCCCTATGGTGAAGATTAGGAAGTCTTTGGTTTCAAGCCACTATATCTCCATTCTTGATTGTTAGGGAAATGGGAATATTGGTGCTTCCTCTAGGTATGCAAAGAAGCTGCGCTAGCGCTCTCTTTGGATTCTGAGAGGCTTGGTTGCTGATAACTGTACCGATGATCTGTAAAGAGGGTGATTTTTTCGGTGATTTTCCAAGAAATGCTCTAATTACTGCTAATTTTGTTTTACATCGAAAGCAAACCATGTGATAATCATGAGTGTCGTTGCTCAAAGTCCATTCCGATTTTTCCAGCGGGTGGACAGTTACCCTAGGGGAGGGATCCTAGGGTTTTCTAGGAGGTTGCCGCTATCCAGTTTGTTCTGGATAGCGGTTTTTACTGCCCTTGCTCCCTGATCATTTCCAGCAACGAGCTTTTGAACATCCATCTGTCCAGGGCCATGGCAATGCTTCCGAGCAGTGTCTGTTTCTCGCCTAGCGGGGAACAGACGATGCCGACCTTCTCCCTGTTGGAGTGTTCCTTGTAGAAAGAAGTGAGGCTATTGAGGTACTCCCCGTCCAGATTGGCCAGACCCCCGCCGAGGATGATCTTGGTGCACCCTGTTATGGCACTCGCTGCAACCAGTGCTGTTGCCATAGCCTTGGCAGCCTGCTCCAAGTCCCTTCTGATCATCTGGTCTGGCTCCTGAGTAAGCTGTTTGACTGTCTTTCCCCCATGTTTCTCACTGAGGGCCCAACCGGCTGCCTGGCTCTCCAGACACCCTATCTTGCCACATCTGCACAGGCCGGTGGAGCTGACCATCAGGTGGCCGAACTGTGTGTCCCCCCCGGTGATGGAGCTCTTGTTGACCCAGGCGCTCTTGATGTGTTCACCCCAATTCACAAAGAAGAAGTTCTCTTCAGTTTCACCGGCTATCGATCGCTCGGCAAAGACCATAGCCTCCACACCTGCGACCAGGAGCGTCGGCAACTCTGTATTCTTTTCGATAAGAGCTGCCAAGGGGATATCATCCCAGTCCCAGTGGTCACTACGGACCAGGGTCCTTTTGTCATCGCTCAGGACCCCGTCCAAGGCTACCACCACCCCCAGGATGGGGGAGGAGGCAAGCTTGGCCATCTTCCTTACCACCCTGATGAGGTTAGAGCAGAGTTCCTTTACTTCAGGCTGTTGTGTGGTGGGGAAGCGCTCAGATCGTAGGATATTTCCCCTCAGGTCTGCAAGGGCAACGGAAGTATTGCGGCTTCCCATATCAACACCCAAAACGAGTGCGGCATCAGGGACAAGGGCGATGGCCACGGGCCTTCGTCCTGTGGTGGTCTCCCTCTTGCCCGCCTCTATAGCCAAGCCTTCCTGTATGAGCTTTTCGACTATTTCACCTGTCGATGGCTTGCTGAGCTTGAGCTGCCGAGCAATGTCGGCACGGCTGGATTCCTTATCTTGTACGAGTATATTAAGCACCCTAAGGCGGTTTATCTCTCGGGCTGCGGCGGGTTGGGTGAACTTCATGCTTAGAGCATACTCTAAGCGCAACTTTTTGTTAAGGAAAGATTGCCGATACCTAAAAAAATCATTATGTTAGCCTATATCCCTTTGGAGGTATCTAGCAAACATGGAACAGAAAAAGTTTAAAACTGAGGTATCTGAGTTACTTCAGCTTATTATTCACTCACTCTATTCAAACAAGGAAATATTCCTTCGTGAGCTCGTCTCAAACTCTTCGGATGCTTTGGACAAGCTCAAATATCTGGCGCTCACTGATGAGAAACTCAAAGGTTTCGCCTTCGAGCCCAGAATTGACCTCGCATTCACCGAAGATGACAAGAAAACCCTTACCATCATGGACAATGGCCTCGGTATGGACCACGAGGACCTGACCAACAATCTCGGTACCATCGCATCAAGCGGAACCAAGAAGTTCCTCGCCTCCCTGACTGAAGAGCAGAAGAAGGACAGTAACCTCATTGGTCAGTTCGGTGTAGGCTTCTACAGTGCCTTCATGGTAGCTGACAAGGTAGAAGTCATCAGCCGCAAGGCGGGTGAGGAGGTCGCACACAAGTGGAGCAGTACCGGCAAAGGCACCTACACCCTTGAAGAGACTACGCGCGATGAGCAGGGCACTACCATCATCCTCTATCTCAATGAAGAGGGTAGTGAGTTCGCCAACCGTTGGCAGATCCAGCAGCTGGTGAAAAAATACAGCGACCATATCGCCTTCCCGATCTTCCTCTCCTATGACCAGGAGTCGGTGGATGACAAGAAGAAGGACAAGGAGGGCAACCCCCTCAAGACAGTGGAGCACAAGGTCGACCAGATCAACAACAGCTCGGCCCTCTGGAGAAAGAACAAGAACGACATCAAGGTCGAAGAGTACAACGAGTTTTACAAGAGCTCCTCGTATGACAGCGAGGACCCCCTGTTCTACATACACACCAAGGCCGAAGGTGCCATCGAGTACACCACCTTGTTCTATGTTCCCACAAAGGCTCCCTTTGACATGAACCAGGCAGACTATCGCCCTGGGGTGAAGCTCTTTGTCAAGCGCG
>CAZGOK010000241.1:0-3252 GCA_964527665.1 uncultured Sphaerochaeta sp. | reverse complement strand
AATGCATCGCATAGAGGAAAAATTGAAGGTGAGTGACCGTGATTGATCAAGTGAAGATAAAAAAAGAGAGAAAAGTGCCTACTGTGCCAACAGCACCCAAAGAACCGAAACAGCCAAAACCGAAAAAGCGAAAGCGCGATACGTCTGACCCTGATGCTCCTATTGTGAGAATTGAAGGGCTATGCAAGTGGTATGGCGAGTTGGAAGTCCTCAAGGATATTGACCTTGAGATCAAGCGAGGGGAGGTTGTTGTCATTATCGGAGCATCCGGTAGTGGCAAGAGCACCCTGCTACGCTGTGTGAACTTCCTGGAAAAGACCAAGAAGGGAAAGATCTACATCAGTGGCAAACGCATCAAGCACAATGAAAAAGAGTTGAACAAGACCCGCCAGGAACTGGGTATGGTCTTCCAGCACTTCAACCTCTTCCCCCACATGACCGTCGCCGGCAATGTGATGGAGGGCTTGGTGCAGGTCAAGAAGATGCCTAAGGACAAGGCTCGCAAGAAGGCCGAACTGCTTCTGGAAAGGGTAGGGCTATCCGATAAGGCGGATGTCTATCCTGCGATGCTATCAGGCGGACAGAAGCAACGTGTCGCCATAGCCCGTGCCCTGGCTATGGAACCCAAGGTCATGCTCTTTGACGAGCCTACCAGTGCCCTCGACCCCGAACTGGTCGGAGAGGTCCTCTCTGTCATGACCAAGCTTGCCAAGGAAGGGATGACCATGCTGGTGGTGACCCACGAGATGTGGTTTGCCAAGGAAGTGGCCGACCGTGTCATCTTCATGGATGAAGGTGTCATCCTCGAGGAAGCGACACCCGAGAAGATGTTCAGCTCACCTGAAAACGAACGCACCATGGCTTTCCTCAAGCAGATCCTTCCTCCTCAGGAATAAAGGCAGATACAAAAGGCCTTACTGAAAGCGTTCCAATGGATCAATCTCCCTCAAAGAATATTGAGGGAGGGGGTATGCACAGGGCCACCAAAGAGTTGGTGGTCCTGTGTTGCTTGTTTTATTCCCCCTTCCACATTTCATGCATCCCCAAACTCTCTTTCGGTATTTCATCTTCTGTTTGTATTTCACTCCTGTAATCACAGTGAGCATTCCTACACATTGCCCATATTGACTGTTCAATAATACCTCTTTTGTGGCTATACTTCGTGTGGAGGATCTTATGGCCCTGATACATCTTTCCCTATACTCTGACACTCTCATGATGGACAGCTCCCTTTCCATCATCTTTCCCCAGAACTGCTCCCGTGTCCTTGATGAGCGCAAGCCTTTGTTCAAGGGCCCGTACAAGGTGCTCTACCTCCTACACGGATTGAAACAGAATGAGACAAGCTGGACACGCATGTCCTCCATCGAGCGCTATGTTAGCCAGCTTCCCCTGGTGGTTGTCATGCCCTCGGTCCATCGCTCCTTCTATACAGACCAAAAGAGGGGCTTTCCTTACTTCACCTATGTTGCTGACGAACTGCCGCGCATCATGAAGGATATGTTCAACATATCATCAAAAAGGGAGGATACCTTTGTGGCAGGCCTCTCCATGGGAGGCTATGGAGCCTTCAAGCTGGCTCTTTCCCGCCCAGAGCAATATGGGTATGCAGCGAGTCTGTCAGGAGCGCTCGATCTTATAGGCCTGCGCGCCCAGCAGGAGGACAACTCAAATGATGCTGAGATGGAGAATACCTTCGGAGACCTTGATAGGGTGGAGGGCAGTGAGCATGACCTGTTCGCCTTGGCCAAAGATATTGGTAAAATCAAGCCAGAACTTTTCATGAGCTGTGGGACTGAGGACTTCCTTTATGAGGGAAATGTCCGCTTCCGCGATAGCTTCAATGATTCCTTCAACCTCACCTACCATGAGATGGAGGGTTCCCATACCTGGCCTTACTGGGATAGGAACATACAGCTTGTCCTCTCCTGGCTCCCTATCCTCCCTGAACAGGTATAGGCTGAGGCTATTGGGCCAAGATGACAAAGGAATAAAAAACACCAGAAAAGATATCTTTCTGGTGTTTTTTCTACCCTATGGGGGTGAGTATATATTTTTGCTTCAAGCTTCTAGACTGTAGCCACTGCCAAAGGCATTGCCAAGGGGACCCAGCTTGCATCGAGGGTAAAGACCACATCAGCTTCGACCCATGATGAGTAGGCTCTGAGGTCAAGCAGTATGTTGGTCCTCAAGGCATCAAGCTCGCGCAGCGTCCGCTCCTCTTTCAAGTAGAAGTAGAGCGTGACCGAAAGGCTTCTTCCCTGCTGGATGGCAAATAGGGTGGACTTCTTGAAGCCCTCCTTCTTCACATGCATCTTTGCAATATGCTCAAGATCTTTCTGGATGGAGGAAGCAGGAGCGGCTCCCAAGAGCTCCCTGCTGCTTTGCAGGAGTTCCTTTATGAGCATGGGGGCGAGCCCGACAATGAAGAAGATTGTTACGATGGGGTCTATGTAGAGCGCAAGCTTTGCATAGCCACGCTTGTTGGCGAAAAAGATAAGGATCATGGCAAGGACTGCAGCAAAGCTAATTGCCGAGTCGATGAGCCACGAGCGTGCCTCAACACGAAGGACCGGGGATTTAAGCCTTTTTGCCTGGACTGCGAGCACCGCATAGACGATGAGACAGACTACCAGGGAGAGAGCGTTGATCTTGAATGCGATGGCGACATCGATGGCATACCCACCGGTTAGGATGGCATACAGGGCACTTCCTGCGATGCTGAAGGTCATAAGCAACATGACCGTTGAGCGGATGGCGATGAAGAAGGGCTCGAATGCACTATAGCCGAACTGGAACTTCCTGTTCTCCTTGCGGAACAGCAACAGGACAATACCCCCCGATCCTAGGATGAACACACTCTGTATCAACGAATAGAGCCCGTCAAACAGCATCGAATTGGAATTTGCCTTAAATGATGCGCCAACGCTCACTATGCCAAAAGCTAGGCACACTGCGGTTGTTACCCGTAAGAGAAGAAGTTCGGTCTTTTTATTACTCATATCCCACTGCTCTACTGCATGGCGTTCATTCGCCTGTTGTAGGGATTGTATCCTTACTACTGTTGTTTCTGTCCTACGTATAGGGCATGTGCATATTAGAAATACACTTCTTCCAACAGGATGCATGTATAGTATGGAATCATTTTACCACAATCACCAGTATGTGTGCAAGGGTGTGCTTACAGATGACTTTTCCCCCCTTATAGGCTCCCTAAGCAGAGATATTTTTTGGTTTCCACCCTTTTTTCAT
>CAZGOK010000240.1:0-3274 GCA_964527665.1 uncultured Sphaerochaeta sp. | reverse complement strand
CGGTCTGCTTTTCCAGGTTGGTAAAGCTCTCCATGTAGGTGACCACCTCTTGGAAAGAAGTAAAATGCATAGCTGTAAACACCTCGCGACAACTGTAATAGCATCCGCGCCTTTGGTCAACGAGAGGTGCTTTGGCTTATGGCTTGGCTGCTTGCTCTGCTGCAGAGGGCTCGGTGCTGAGGATCCTGTCCATCTCATCCAGGACCCCTTGGGTAAGGTCGCCAAAGTCGAACATCGGCCTGAGGCGGGCAAAGAGGGGGCGCACGAAGTGCCGCAGCCGGCTGGAGTCCTTCTCCAGGGAGGTCTTGCTCTGGAGGGTGAGGACGGTCACCTCCGAGGGGGAGTAGTAGGTGCCCACCTCCTCAAAGCCGAACTTCTTGTAGAGCTTGATGGTCTTCAGGTCATCGGCGAACACATCGATGACGAGGTTCTCCACACCCTTGGATCGGGCAAGCAGGAAAACAAGGATTATCAGGCCGATGGACGCTGAGGTGTTCCTCATCTCCGGCAGGACGGCGAGGCGTATGATCTCAGAGCAGTTGCGTGACTTCAACACCGCTTCGATGTCAAAGTATTCGCTGATGGGAAGCGGCCAGAAGTGCTCGCTTGTCATCAGCGAGACGGTGCCCACAGGGTGCAGTCCCTTGAAGGCCAGGATGTGCATCGCCTTTTCATCCTCCTGACGATGGATGGACTCCTCAAGGTAGCCTTTCTCCCCGATCAGGACCTTTCTCTGGATAAAGAACACATCATTCATCGCTGCCTGATCCTCGGCAAGGGTGAAGCGTATGACGTCCTTTCTCTCATCATTGACCGGAAACAGCGTGGTAAACTCCGACCCTATGCCCAATTCACTTTTCACCTTTATTCTCCCCCCCATCTTGTCTACTATGGTGTAACAGTTTGAAAGTCCGAGCCCTGTGCCTGAACCCGGTGCCTTGGTAGTGTAGAAAGGTGTGAAGATCTGGTTTATATGATCTTCAGCGATGCCGCACCCGGTATCGCTGACCTTGATGATGATCATGTCGTCGTTCTCCATGCAGGAGAGGGTGAGCGTCCCGTTGCCATCCATCGCCTGGATCGCATTCACAATGAGGTTCAGGAAGAGCTGTTGCAGCTTTCCTTCGTTCGCCTCCATATAGGGCAGGGCGTGGTAGTTTCGCTTTACTTCAATGTTCTGGGAGTCTATGCCCCGCAAGGCGAGCCTGAGGGAGAATTCCAAGATCCTCACCAGCTCAAGCGACTGGTTCTCATCCTGGGCATCCTCCTCTTTCCTTGCGTAGAGGGAGAGCTCCTTTATGACATCAGCGGCAGTCTTGGAGTAGGAGAGGATATCCTGGAGATACTCATGATGGATATGGTCGCTCTCCACCTCGCTGAGCATGATCTCAGCTGTCCCGAGGATCCCGGCAAGGGGATTGTTCAATTCATGGGCGATGCCGGCTGCCAGGGTGCCTATGCCCGCCATCTTCTCCGTCCTGACCAGCTCCTCCTGCAGATTCTTCTGTTCGGTGATGTCGTTGATGATCTCAACGAACACTTTCTTGGAGGTTTCGGGCACCATCACGTTGTGGAACTGGAATGAGAATATCCTGTCCTTGATGGAGGTCTCTATCTCTTCAACCGTTCCTGTATGCAGGCAGTCCAGGGCTTGGCAGAACTGGCAGGGTCGGGTTCGCTGGAAGAAGGCACGGTAACACTTGTTTCCGATGAGGTCCTTCTTGTTGTTTCCGTAAAAGGTGACAGCGGCGGTGTTGGCCTCCTGGATGATGTAGTCGATGTCGATCAGGCAGACAGAGGAGGCTATGCCGTTGAAGATCGCCTCCATCTTGTTCTTGCTGATGGTCAATTCGTCACCTTGCTGCTTGAGCTGCTCGAATGAGAGGGCATTTTCCAGTGAGAGCGAACTCTGGGCGGCAAGGATTTCCAGTGCCTCAAGTTCGATCGGGCTGATGATGGATTTTGTGTAGTCATAGCCGATGAGGATATATCCGGCTATCTGCTTTCTGAAGACCAGGGGGATGAGCACATCAGCAGGGGGGAGGTCAGCGCAGACATCCAGGCGCGGCTCTTCGGGGTGACGTTGAGAATGGACGAGACATTCTCACTTCTAAGCCTGTGCAGCTTATCCTCCAGGTAGGGAGGGAAGTTGAAGAGTACCTCATCGCCCTCCGCCAGTGAGGTGGGGCACTTGCTGTTGGAAACCATGGTGAAGCTCTCACCGTTGTCCAGGCGCTTCACCACAAAGATGACCCACTCGGTCTTCATCCCCGAGCTGAGGTTCTTGACCACCTCATCGCCGAGCTCCTTGAGGTTGACGATGGTGGTGAGCTTGTGGCTGAGGTTCTTGATGGTGGTCTGGTAGGGGTGGCGCTTGGGGATGATGACCGTGTCCACCAAGTAGGTGAGCAGGTTTCGCAAAGGATAGATGATCAGGCCGGTCACCACTCCGAGCATGATGGTCAAGAGCGTGACATCCCCTGGCATGAAGTTGCTGTTGAACAGCTGTATGATGGATATGATGATGAAGTAGGAGATTGCGGCGATGATGGAGAGGATGGTGGTGTAGATGATGTTTATGCCGATGCGCGAGTAGCTGATCAGACGGTAGCGGTAGATGGTGTAGAACAGCAGCAGGGCGTTGATGGTGGCTGCAAAAATATCAATGGGGTATTTTCCCAGGGTGGGGAAGATGTTCATCAGGATACCGATGAGCATGATGACCACCCCGGTAAGGGGGAGCAACAGGTTCTTGTGGGCCTTGGTTTGGGAGTTGTACTTCGTTCCAACCATCAGGATGATGAGGGTGAGGATCAAGTAGGCGTAGCTGATGGAGTATGCTGTTATGAAGCCTGCTGCCAGGTTGTAGTAGAATACCCCCCCATCTGTGAAGCCTGCGTCGCTTACGATGCTGCCTGAGAAGTTGAGGACCATCAGCGGGATGATCAGCAGATAGCTGGTTCCGATGAATATCCTGATGGAACGCTTGCGGATCTCCAGCATGTCGACGATGAAGTGGCTCAGGGCAAAGGGGACTGAAAGAAGTCCTATGAGCATGATCCTGTTCCAAAAAAGCGGTGTCATGAGGTTGCAGTTGAGGTGCATCATCATCGAACCAAAGCTCCAGATGGAGACAAAAACCATATATAACTGGAAGGACCAGTAGAATCCCTCCTTCTTATACTGCATAAATCCAAACACTGTAAAAAATATATAGAGCACAACTTCTTAGAAAATTAGGTTAACGAAAGTATCAGAAAACCTATTTCCCTGA
>CAZGOK010000239.1:0-3291 GCA_964527665.1 uncultured Sphaerochaeta sp. | reverse complement strand
TTAAACAGCACACAGGTGTTTATCACCTTGGCCTTGATAGCCTCAGAGAATCCATAGGAGTAGAATAAGGGACCTAAGGAAGGAACCAGGACGCTGTTGAAGCCCTCTGTCTGGGGTGTTGCCGACAACCCCAACGAAAAGTACTGCTGATTTTTCTTCTTATCGAGCAGGCTCATGAAGTCAAAGATTTTTCTATTCTCGGCACTGGCATAGTGGTGGCACTCATCAGCTATGATGAGCACCGGCTTTCCCTTTTTCAGGTTCTCCGCAATATGGATTGAGAGCTTATACCGCGCTGAGTTCACCACGTAGATCATATAGCGCTTGGAGGGGTCATCCTTGTTGAGTCCTGAGTAGTTGCCTATCTCCTCCTTCTCTACGCCAAAGGTCTCCTTGTGGTCGAGCAGGCTCGCTGTCCACTGGGCAACCATGAACTGCTTGGGGACTATGATCTTTACCTGGATCTCACCTTCCACCCTCTCCTGCAGCCTGTTCGCTGCAGCGAGGGCGAGGATGGTCTTTCCCCCTCCAGTGACCACCTGGATGATGCCCCGGCTCTGGTTCTGTTTCCAAGCTTCGAGGCACGCCTCTTGCCAAGGGTAGAGTTCAAGTTTCATCTCTCAAGGCTCCTTTGCTATGGTGAAGGTATCACAAAGAAGGGCCAATAGCCAGAAAGGGGAGGAGGGGAATCTGGTGGAGGTTTGGCACATAGCTTTCAGAGGCGTTGGGCTAGGTGTGAGAAGTGGCTCCTATCCCATCATTTCTCGTTCATGATGTATTTCAACAATTTATTTCAACCTATTGGTTTGACCCGCTAGTTTCTCCGGCTATTTTTTCTTTTTTGTTTGTATGAATAGAACTAAATTCTTACATGGGCCTTGAAATACCTCTCATCATGTTCTACTATTTCGTCGATTGCTTACACAACCTAAGGGAGAATCCATGAACTACGAAGACCTATATGTCCGGTACCAAAACCTTGAAAAGACCTTGAAAGACAAGACAAAACTCGTGACAAGATTGCAGAAGGCCATCTCCAAGGAGATGGAGGCGGGGGAACTTGTCAAATGCATCAATGATACGGCACAGATGAGACAGGCAAGCGAGGAGGTCACCTCCCTGCTTGAAGAGATAGAGGCTTTGGTGACCAGCTTTGACCAAACAGGCTATATCGAAAGCGGTGACTTTGCTGAACAGCTGCTCCTTGAATGTGCGGTACACGGGATAGACGTGAAAGGAAACTTCCCAAACTTTGAAATGTTTCCCAATAAGCTCCGCTTTGATTCCAATTTGGAAATCATCCTCGACCGTAAGAAGGTTTCCTGCCTTCGCCCCTACACGCTGGTGCAGATCATCAAGAAAGGACAGGATAAGCTGTTGAAGGCCTCCTTCAATGCAAACAGATTTGCTGCTGAACTTGCCAAAGCCTATGACTTGCTGATCGCTAGCCTTGGGAAGAAACCCGCCTCGGACCAGTACTTGAAGAGCCTGTACGAGTACATGGTTCCCATGAGTCGTTCCCGTAAGGAGTATGATTTGCAAAGCTATGCCTTTGACCTTGCACGGCTCTACCATGAGGGTTCTTCTGTTGAAATTAAGGGAGACCGTAGAATAGAGTGGGGTCCCAGTAGGGATAGTAATAAGGCCATACGTATCCTGGATAGGAATGGCAACGAGGAATTCCTCTCCACCATTCGCTTTTTCTAAGAGAATATTTTGTAAACGAGGTACTGCATGGTCGAAACATCTAAGATTCCAACAACCATCGCGCAACTCTCCTTTGGGGACGTTCCCCAAAGCGAGGAGATGCTTGACGCCCTGACAGTAGGTGTCCAGTTTATCACTGACTTCTGGCGCGAGCGTTACTTTAGCGAGTTCATCAGGGAGGGTGGAAGCAAGATCAAGTTCCTGACAGGGCAGAGGGGGAGTGGGAAGACCCACACCCTCAACCTCGTCTCCTCCCTCGCCAAGAGGGAGGGGTATGTTACCGTCTCCTTCTCGGCAAAACAGATATGGCTCAATGATTTCAGGGAGGTCTACCTGGAGATCCTCCGTCAGAGCAATATCCTTGAGTTGCTGCAGAGATGCAGCGACAAGATAGTCGAAAGGATGGGCTACAACCCCAAGGACATCATTCCCGGGACCACCTTCATCGACCTTCTTGGGCAGCAGGCCATGGCCGATGCCCTCAACAGGCGGGAGATACGCCAGCAGTTGAGGCAGATGTTCCTGGACAACCCCCACCTCGACAATAACTTTGCCCTTGCCTGCAGCCTTATCTGCGGGGGGATGCTGGGCCACCCCTCCTTGGAGGAGCAGAACAGGGATTTGCTGCTTGACTGGATGCATGGGGACAAGAAAATCAGGGTGACCACCATGAGGCCCCTGGGCCTCGCCCCGAGCAAGATCACCAAGTACAACGCGCGCAACATGCTGCGCTCCCTGTCTGAAGTGGTTACCCTCAGCGGGTACTCGGGCTTGTTGGTTACCATAGACAACCTTGAGGTCCTGGTGGACAAGTCAGGGTTGAACCCCATGCACTACACCAAGATGAAGCGTGAGGACACCTACGAAAGCATCCGCCAGTTGATAGACGACATCGACAACTTCAAGAACATCATGTTCGTCTTTTCGTTTGGCAGGGAGCTGCTGGACAATGACAATGCCGGTTTGAAGTCCTATCAGGCACTGTGGATGCGTATCCAAAATGAGATAGTCGGAAGCCGGATCAACAAGTTCACCGATATTGTGGACCTGGACCAGGTGGCTGACCAGGAATACTCCCCAGCCTTGCTGGTGGAGATGTCCAGGCGACTTGCAGCTGTGGTTTCCCATGTCGATGTCACAGCCCTGGTCATTGACGAGGAGAAGGCCCTTGAGCTTATCAAGAAGGCGAAGATGGGAGGAATCTCCCTTCCTCGCCTTGTCGGCCAGGCTACCATGGGCTTCCATGAAGAGAGCGATGAAGGAGACAATGTATGAGCTTTGATTTTGAAGCGCGCCATATGATAGAGGCCCTGCGCTCAGGTATCCCCTCCAGGGCGGTCGGCCAGTGTTTCAGTGAGGCCAGGCCTCAGATGTTGGAGGATATTGTCAACCGTCTCGATGCTGTGGTCGCTGATGAAGCGAGCGAGGGCATGATCATCAGCGGCAAGTATGGTGAGGGCAAGACCCATTTGCTGAATACGGTCTTCAACGTTGCACATAAGAACAACATGGTCGTCTCCATGCTCTCGTTGAGCAAGGAGACACCCTTGGACAAGCTGTATCTGGTCTATCAGAAGCTGGTGA
>CAZGOK010000238.1:0-3297 GCA_964527665.1 uncultured Sphaerochaeta sp. | reverse complement strand
TCCTGATATGCGAGCCGTCGACATCGGCGTCAGCCATGATGATGATCTTATGGTACCTGGTCTTTTCAAGATCGAAGGTGATGCCATTCTCACTGTCATTTTCCAGATCCCTGCCGGTATTGTTGTACCGTGTGATGCCTGCCCCGATAGTGGATATGACAGGCTGAAGCTTGTCATTGCCCAATACACGGAACTCCTGTGCCTTCTCCACGTTCAGCATCTTACCCCACAAGGGAAGGATTGCCTGGAACTTGCGGTCCCGCCCCTGTTTGGCCGAACCACCTGCAGAGTCACCCTCAACGATGAAGACCTCGCACTTGGCAGGATCTTTTTCAGAGCAGTCGGCCAGCTTGCCGGGAAGCCCGCCGCCTTCGCTCTTCTTGCGGATCTGCTCGCGCGCCTTGCGTGCGGCTACCCGCCCAAGGGCTGCGCTGATGATCTTCTCAAGTACCTTCTCCGTGATCGCGGGAAACTCATCAAAATAGTTGCCCAGCTTCTCGTAGACCATGGAGAACACGATTCCGCTTACAGCTGAGTTGCCCAGCTTCATCTTGGTCTGGCCTTCGAACTGGGGCTCGGGAATCTTCACCGATATGATGGCCGTCAGGCCTTCGGAGATATCGCTCTGCTCGAGCTTCTCCTCATATTTCTTCAAAAGCTTTGGATTTTTCTGCAACTGTACGTTGATGACGCGCGAAAGGCCGGTCCTGAAACCGGTGAGGTGGGTCCCCCCTTCACGGGTATTGATGTTGTTCACATAGGAGAGCACCTTCTCGTCATACTTGTCGTTGTACTGCAAGGCGATCTCCACCTTGACGTTGTCACGCTCACCCTCAACAGAGATGGGAGGGTCGTTGAGCACATGCTTGAACTCGTTGAGATAGCTGACAAACTGGCTGAGCCCTCCGGTTGCATGGAAGGTCTTCTCCCGGATCTCCTCGCCGCGCCTGTCTGAAACGGTGATGGTGATGCCCTTGTTCAAGAACGAAAGCTCACGGAACCTGTTTACAAGCGTCTCATAGCTGAATGCATTATCCTCTATGATGGTGTAGTCAGGGCTGAAGCTCACTACCGTGCCTGTGCGGTCACTATCCCCTGTCTGCACGACCTGAGTCTGTGGCAGGCCCTTGGAGTAGACCTGCTTGAAGATGCCACCATCACGGTAGACAACCACCTCCATCCACTCAGACAGTGCGTTTACACACGAAACGCCCACACCGTGCAGACCGCCTGAGACCTTATAGGAGTTCTTGTCGAACTTGCCCCCGGCATGCAGCTGGGTAAGGGCTATCTCCAAGGAACTCTTATGTTCGGTAGGATGCATCTCAACTGGTATGCCGCGCCCGTTGTCCTCAATGGTACAGACATCCCTACCTTCCTCATTCTTATCGAGGAAAACTTGGATATCAGTACAATACCCTGCCATAGCTTCATCGATGCTGTTGTCCACCACCTCGTATACGAGATGATGAAGGCCTTCGATGCCAGTGGAACCAATATACATTCCGGGTCGTTTTCTAACAGCCTCAAGGCCCTTGAGGACCTGGATGCTCCCGGCAGAATAGGTATTTGTCGAAGCTTCCATGTGCGAACCACTATGGTGCAGTGGTGGCTGGAATTTTCCTTTGTCAAAGCTCCCTTCACTCATCAGTTATATCCTTATGTAATAATAAAAAAAGGCCTACGCCAATCCTTACTGATTATACCAGAATAAGGGCTTTGTTGCAAGTATTCGAATAAAAAACTGACCTTTTATAACTGCTTTTTAGACAATACATTATCAGGTTGCCCCCTCTGGTTAGCAAAGAGCTCTTGCAAGCCGATGACCGACAGAGTAAAATGGCCGCATGAGCGACACAAACAGCAACTATTATGAATTCTGGCAGGAAACTATCCTCCGCATACAAGAGACCCTGCCAGTACAGGAATATTCGACCTGGTTCAATCGGATCGTCTACGTCGGTTCGGATGACAAGAAAGTCATCCTTGCCGGGGCGAGCCAATTTATCCTCGATACCGTCATAGCAAGATACAGGGACCTCCTGGTGAATACGCTGTGCGAACTTACCGGTGAGGACATTGGGGTGGATTTCATCGTCAAGTCCCTTTCTGAAATACAGGAGCACAAGGATGCCGACCCATCCTCGGTGATTGAGCCACCCAAGGAGGCAAAGGCCGTGCAGCCTCCACCCAAGCAGAGGGCGACGCAAGAGGCGACGATGAAGATGAAGAAGGAGTGCAACCTCAACTACTCCTACCAGTTCGCCAACTTCGTCATAGGGGACAACAGCACCTTCGCCTACAACGCAAGCCTCGCCATAGCGAAGAACCCGGGGGTCAGCTACAACCCCTGCCTCATCTACGGAGGGGTCGGCCTGGGAAAAACCCACCTGCTGAGCTCCATAGGCAACCATATCATAGACAACACACCCGAGCTGAAGGTGATGTACGTCACCGCAGAGATGTTCACCAACGAGTTCATCGACTCGGTGGGGTCCAACAAGATGCAGAGCTTCAAGAACAAGTTCAGAAAGGTTGATGTGCTGCTCATCGACGATATCCACTTCCTCCAAGGAAAGGACGGGACCCAGGAAGAGCTCTTTCATACCTTCAACAACCTCTACGAGTCAAAAAAACAGATGGTCTTCACCTGTGACCGGCCCATCAGCGAACTGAAGAACATCAGCGACCGCCTCAGCTCCAGGTTCGAACGCGGACTGAATGTCGACCTGCAGCCACCCTCCTACGAGACACGGGTAGCCATCCTCAAAAGCAAGACAGAGCAGAGGGGAAGCTCCATGAGCGAGGAGATCATCGACTACATAGCGACCAACGTCTGTACCAATGTGCGTGACCTAGAATCGTCGCTCACCAAGCTGATAGCCTTCAGCGAACTGCTCGACCAGGAGCTCTCGCTGGACAAGACCAAGGAGCTGCTGGGAACCCTGCCTTCGCTTGCCGCCAATGCAAACCAGACGCTCTCCATCGATACCATCATCAAGGTAGTAGGCGAGTATTTCAACGTCAGCTCCTTTGAGATAAAGGGGAAGAAAAAGAACAAGAGCCTCATCCAACCCCGGCAGATCTCCATGTACCTTGCGCGTGACATAACCGAGTACTCGACCACCGAGATTGGCACCGAGTTCGGTGGGCGGGACCACACCACGGTTATGCACTCCTTCAACCGCATAGAATCCTTGATGAAAAGTGATGAGGCCTTCACCAATACTGTTTTGAAATTGAAGAGGGACTTAATGAATGTTAAGCGGTAAATTCCTGTGGATACCCTATGGATAG
>CAZGOK010000237.1:0-3304 GCA_964527665.1 uncultured Sphaerochaeta sp. | reverse complement strand
GACCGTCTTGAGATCCAGGGCCCTGGTGGAATGTTTGACGGCAAGGCAATACAGGATCGTGATATTTACTCGATAGTATCAGCAAGACGCAATCCCGTAATTGCAGATCTGTTTCACCGTATGAAGTTCTTGGAACGGCGTGGCAGTGGACTGACGAAGATATTGAATGAAACTGCTAAGCTGCCAGGCTATACTGTGACCTCTGCTGATCAGTTGCACTCAAACACTTAAAACACTCAATTATATTTGAATAAAGCTCGGTTTAGTAACAAATAACGGGCTTTTTTTGTTGCAATTAACCCCTCCCACTGACTCAATATTGAGTGGAACAGGTAAACTTATTTTGGAGGGCGGCATGTACCACGATTTCACCATCGATATTCCGGATATCACAAGTAAAATCACTTTCAAGAGAAAAGGTGAGTCCTTTGTATTGTTTGAGTATGAGCGGGTTTATGATCCAGCTCGCAAGTTCAATATCCCAAAGCGGTCGATTATCGGTAAGGTCAGCGAAGAGAACGATTCTCTGATGTATCCGAACGAAAACTATCAGCGTCACTTCCCCGCTGCTGTCCTTCCTGAGGAGAGATCAGAGGCCTACAGAAGCTGTTGTTTGAGAATCGGTTCCTATCTGATCATCGACAAGGTCGCTCAGGAATATGGTCTTCCCAAGATGCTTGAAAAACATCTGGGGAATGACAGCGGTCTGCTTCTCGATCTCGCCTGTTACTCTATCATCAGCGAGGATAATGCAGCGCAATACTATCCTGACTTTGCCTTCTCTCATCCTCTGTTTTCTGCTGGTATGAGAATCTACAGCGATTCGAAGGTCTCCAGGCTGCTGAAATCCATCACAAAAGATCATACTATCGGCTTCCTGGACAGCTGGAATACAAAAAGGGACCATCGACAGCGTCTGTACATCTCCTATGATTCCACCAACAAAAACAGTCAGGCAGGGGATGTTGACATCGTGGAGTTCGGCAAAGCCAAGGACGATAAGGGATTCCCCGTTTTCAATCTTGCCATTGCCTTCGACAAGACCAACCAGGTTCCCCTGTTCTACGAAGAGTATCCGGGATCCATCAATGATGTCTCCCAGTTCGGTTATCTTGTGGACAAGGTGATCGAGTACGGCTAAAGAAGAATGGGTTTCATCCTGGACAGGAGCTACTTCAGCAAAGACAACATCCGGTACATGGATACCAATGGCTACAGCTTCATCATCATGGTTAAAGGATGAAGGATCTCGTGTCAGCCCTGGTTACCAGCAGAATTCACACATTTGAGACCTCACGGGAATGTGCTATTAGAAAGTACAGGGTCTACGGGACTACGGTCAAGGCCCAATTGTATGCCGATGATACCAAGGACCGCTATTTCCATATCTACTACAACACAGGGCGTCAGGCGGCTGAGAGGGAACAGCTGGAACTGAAAATTGACAGCTACAAGCAGTTTCTCAGACGTGTTGAAGGTCAGGATATCTCTTTCAGCAGGAACATCACCCATTACTTCGACATCTACTACGGAAAGGAAGGCAAATTCCTCTATGCACAAATAAAACTATCGGTCATAGAGACCGAATTGTCCCTGTGCGGCTACTTCTGCATCGTCACTTCCGAGAAGATGAGCGCCGAAGAGGCTCTCATTCTCTATAAGGGAAGAGACTCTTCGGAGAAACTGTTCAGCTCAGACAAGACCTTCCTGGGAGGAAGAAGCATGCGGGTTCAGTCCCAGAACGCTCTCTCTGCCAAGATCTTCATCGAATTCGTAGCCCTCATCATACGTAACAGGATCTACTCCCTTCTGTAGGAGGTACTGTTCAGAATAGAAACCAGACCGAACTACATGACAGTTCCCCAAGCCATCCGGGAACTTGAGAAGATTGAGATGGTCAGGAGGAACAATGGGACATATCGGCTTGATCATGCGGTAACGAAGAGACAGAAGACAATTCTCAATGCTTTCGGTCTGGATGAACAGTATGTGAGATTCAAGGCAACTGAAATCGGCAGGCTGCTCTCTGATGGATTCACCCGATAACAAAGGAGATGACGAAGATGGCGAGAACGAAGAGTATAGCTTCAATTGAAGCACAGATCGCTAAAGCTCAGGAAGACCTGGTAAAGGCGAAAACAAAGTACGATGCTGTTGCTGACAACCTTGAAAAACTCATGGTACAGAAGAAGGAACATCAGGTCCGTCAGATCATGGATGCATTCATCAAAAGCTGCAAGAGTTTTCGGGAGATCATGAACTTTCTGGAAGCCGGCAGAAACTGACCACTAAGATCCTTGAGTGTAACTTTTATGCAGAGGTCACATTCAAGCTCTAATCGTCCGTGTTCTCCCACGGGGATTGACTATCTCCCAAAATAGAGTATTCTGTGGGAGAAAAACAAAACAGGTGGGAGAAAGATGCGCGAATTCGATTACAGTAAATTGAGGGAAAACTCCTGGGACTCTGAAGTGCTCTCGTTTGTCGCACAGATACGTGAACACAAGGGCAAACAAGACCTGTACCTCAGGCAAAAACCGGTCGAGCTTGAACGGCTGGTCGAGGTGGCGAAGATCCAGAGCACCGACAGTTCGAACAGGATCGAGGGCATCGGGACCTCGAATGTCCGGATGAAGCAACTGGTGGAGGATAGAACCACGCCACGGACCCGTGACGAACAGGAGATTGTGGGATATCGTGACGTCCTGAACATGATCCATGAAAGCTACGAACATATCCCACTCAAGGGCGATGTCATCCTGCAGTTGCACCGGGACTTGCTTGCGTATACCGACAAGACGTTCGGGGGGAAATTCAAGAATACCCAGAATTACATCAACGAGACCCATGCGGACGGCAGTTCCTTCACCCGATTTACTCCGCTCGAACCATTCGAGACGCCGGAGGCAGTGGATACGATCTGCACTAGCTATCGAGATGCGCTTGCCAAGCAAGTGGTGGATCCGTTGATCCTTGTTCCCATATACATCTGCGATTTCCTGTGCATCCATCCGTTCAATGACGGCAACGGACGCATCAGCCGACTTCTCACCACACTACTGTTGTACCAAAGCAGCTTCATGGTGGGCAAGTACATCAGCATCGAGCAGAAGATCGAGAGAGCGAAGGATTCTTACTACGATGTATTGGGAAAGGTCTCCAGCGGATGGCAAGAGGGAAAGAACGATTACACTTCCTTCATCAAGTACTTTCTCGGGATTGTCCTGAGCTGCTATCGGGACCTCGAGGAAAGGCTCGGCTCGGTGGATCGCAAGAGCACCCCTTATGAGATCGTGCGCAAAGC
>CAZGOK010000236.1:0-3317 GCA_964527665.1 uncultured Sphaerochaeta sp. | reverse complement strand
TTATCATCCCGTCGGTGACAGGGATTATGAAGGTTTTGGAGTCGATGTCTTTTGCACTCTTACCCATGAGTTTGCGGATGAGCATATTGTTAGGAATGGAAATATCGTTAATCTCTTCGATGCGCTTGGGGGTGAGTCCTTCGGGGTCGGTTACAGAAAGTTTCCCGATAAGGTTCACCAAGCGTTTCATTTTAGGAGATAGATCATAGTCAACCATAGTGGGGTCATAGTAATCTATCCCTGTTGGGCGTGCAATAGCTTGGTAGGCGGCAAGCGTCCGCAAATGAGTAATTATACACCTGCTTGCATAGGATATTTTTGTTGCACTATGGTGTTTTTCTTCTTTTTACCAATCATACATTGAACACCCTTGACCTGCTTGCTATACTTTTGCGATGACTGACAAAGTAAAAATGCTGGAGACACGGCAGTTCGGGTATGGGTTCATTGAAGAGGCCTATCTTCCCGAGGGTAAGGACGAGTACTACCTGCGCAACCAGATGCTGGATTCGCTGGAGGGGTATCGCAACCTCACAGAGCAGGAGATAGAGGTCCTTGAGGATAACCTGAACATCTGCCCTGCTTGGGCCCATGTGCTGGTAAGCGACCCTTTCGACCCTGCGCTGGTGAAGAACAGCGAGTTTTACGGCTTGGTGCGCCTAGGGAAGATGAAGCGGCAGGTAGCATGCTTTCATGACTTCTGTGTGCCTGTGGGCATCGCCAACAGCCGCCTTGTCTCCTGTGATATCGGAGACTATTGTGCCATCCTGGACTGCTCCTACATCAGTCACTACGTAATTGCCAACAATGTGATCCTCTACCGCCTTGGGGAGTTGCAGGCGACCAACCATGCCAAGTTCGGCAACGGGGTGGTCATGCAAGGGGAGGACCCTGAGGTCCTGGTGACCATCGGCATCATGAATGAGGCCGGTGGGCGCAGTGTGCGCCCTTTCAATGGCATGATCCCCTCCGATGCCTTCCTTTGGGGGACCTTTCGTGACGATACGCTTCTGATGCAGAAATTTGGCGAGATGACAGACAAGGAGTGTGACCTCAGACGGGGTTGGTATGGGTATGTCGGGGAGCAGTCGGTCATCAAGTCGTGTGACACCATCAAGGATGTCTGGGTAGGACCGGGCTCCTATATAAAGGGTGCGAACAAGCTGAAGAACCTTACCTTGCGCTCCACCTTGCAATCATCTGTGCAGATAGGCGAGGGGGTGGAGCTGGTCAACGGCATCATAGGGTCGGGCAGCCGTGTCTTCTATGGCAGCAAGGGCATCCGCTTTATCATGGGGGACAACTGTGCCCTGAAGTACGGCGCCCGCCTCATCCACTCGATCCTAGGGGACAACTCCACGGTAAGCTGCTGTGAGATCCTCAACAACCTGATATTTGGTGGCCATGAACAGCACCACAACAATTCGTTTCTCGTTGCCAGCCTGGTCATGGGGCAGTCAAACATGGCAGCCGGGGCAAATATAGGTTCGAATCATAACAGCCGGGGCAATGATGGGGAGATGATAGCGGGTCGCGGTTTCTGGCCTGCCCTTTCAAGCACCCTCAAGTATGACTGCAAGTTTGCAAGCTATGTGCTCATTGCCAAGGGGAACTATCCCTTTGAGTTGAACATACCCCTTCCTTTCAGCTTGGTCAGTGCCGATAGCCATGAGTGCAGACGTGTGGTCCTTCCCGCCTACTGGTGGATGTACAACCTCTACGCCTTGGAGCGTAACAGCTACAAATATCGCAAGCGCGACAAGCGCAAGGTGATCCGCCAGCATATAGAGACTGACTACCTCGCCCCTGATACTGCAATGGAGATGCTCAATGCCCGAAAACTGCTCTCCTTGTGGACAGCAGAGAGCTATAACAGGAAAACAGGAGAAACAACCACCTTCACTGACGAGGACCTCGCCTTGCAAGGCAAGATGTTGCTTGAGCGCCAGGGTGATGAACTCTCCTCACTTACCGTCATGACCTTTGCAATGGAGAACAGTGCCGAACCTGTGGAGGTCCTCAAGCCTGTGGAGGCCTATCGCTCCTATACGGAGATGCTGCTCTACTATGCCGCTTCTACCGTAGCCACGTGGTGCAGCAGCCAGAACTGCCTTGTCTCTGACTTTCAGAAGGAGAGCTCCCCGCGCCTACAGGATTGGATGAATGTGGGTGGTCAGATGATACCCGCTGAGAAGGTGGAGGCCCTAAAGAAAGAGATCAGGGAGGGCAAGATAGGTCGATGGGATGAAGTGCACCAGAGCTACGACTCCTTGTTTGCACAGTATCCCAGGGACAGGGCACTTCATGCCCTTGCCATCCTGCATGAGATCATGGAGGTCCCTGAGATAACAGCCTCCCACTGGATTACCCTCCAGGACGCTGTCGTACGCATCCGACTGCATATTGAGGAGCAGGTCTTCAAGACCAAGGAGAAGGACTTCAACAACAAGTTCCGATCAAGCACCTATCGCACTCTTCAGGAGCGTGATGCAGTTCTGGGTTGCCTTGATGACAACCCCTTTATCCAGGAGTCCAAGGTTACCAGCGAGCGCATCATCGTTCAGGTGAGGTCGGTCTCGTTCTGACACGAGAAGAGCATCAAGAGAAAAGCAAAAAGAATGAAAGAAACAAGAAGAGAGCATGCCCCGATGGCATGCTCTCCCCTTTTAGGCCCTCCAGTTGTGTCTGTACACCTTGTACAGGTCATCAGCTATGCTGATAATGGTGAGCAACAAGTAACAAAGGACAGCTGCTTTTGCAATGATTGCCCAGGTGGCAAGGTCATTTCTGAAGAAGCGGATGAACTCACTGGCCAGAGCATCCCACCTGGTCATGAAAAAAGCGAAATAGAAGGACCCTGCGAGTTCTCCTAGACAGCTGACCCACAGCAGGGGCTTGCTCCACTCTTTTCTGATGAGCTTCACCACATTGAGGGCAAGGGTGCCCACCGAGAGCAGGAAGAACCCTGCTAGGAGGCCCTTCGCCCTGGAGGTAATGAGCATGGGGATGGGATTCCCCCCCCTTTGGTAGATTGCCAGCAGCTCCGGCTCTAGGTAGAGAGCGAGCAACAAGAGAGAAAACAGGGCGGAGACAACCGTTTCAAGGATGCTCTCCCTTGTACTGATGGCCAGTCCATGTTCCATATATACTCCTTAAGACAGCGCTACAGCATCTGGTTGCTCTACAGTAAACCATATCTTAGCCCATACAGTACATAATCATATGAGGTTGAACGTAGCATACAATATATTTCGGTTAGTTTTTTTTAGGATTTTCAAAAAAGAAAAATTGACACCTACAATCTTCGGTGGTACTAT
>CAZGOK010000235.1:0-3343 GCA_964527665.1 uncultured Sphaerochaeta sp. | reverse complement strand
CCCCCTTATAGGCTCCCTAAGCAGAGATATTTTTTGGTTTCCACCCTTTTTTCATATATTTGTCTTGCCTTACACCGGTATAAAAAGTATCCTTATTGATAATCTGTATCTTTACAGAACTGCTTAGCCCTATTTCCCCTAAAGAGGTATCACATGAAACGCACAGTACAGGCCCTATCCATTCTCTCCTTACTAATCATCCCCCTATTCCTTTCTTCTTGCACCAAAGACCAGGAAGAGATCATTGTACTTGATGAAATTGCCGCAGCAACCGACTATACCCAGGTCGTCTCCTCTGCTGTGCAGGTAAAGCAGGCGGCCTTGCGTGACCGGGTGCTCGGCAGCGGAACCATCCAGGGCCGGGAGGAGGTCAGTGTAAAGGCCCGTGCCTCGGGGGTGATCAAGAGCATCGACTTCACCCTTGGTGCAACCCTTGAGAAGGACCAGGTGCTGCTCTCCCTTGACGATACCATCGCCCTTTTGAATGTCAGCCAGTTGGAAAACCAGTACAATAACAGCCTCAAGGAGCTTGATGCCAACAAGCAGCTTTACGATAGGGGAGCCATCTCGCTTGTTCAGCTTACCCAGACCCAAAGCAGTGTGGACGGCCTTGCAGCCCAACTTGAGCAGGTGAAGAACAACCTGAAGAATACCCAGATAAAGACCCCCATCGCAGGCAGCGTGGCTGAGAAAACCAGCCTTGTGGTCGGAGACCTTATCCAGGCCGGTCAGCAGATAGTGAGGGTGGTGGACCTCGAGAGGCTTCGCATCACACTCCCTGTCGGGCAGAACCAACTCTTCCTCATCAAGCAGGGGGCCCCAGCTATCATAACCATCCGCACCCCGTCTGAGATAATCGAAGCTGAAGGGGTCGTCAGCGCCATCAGTGCAGGCAGCGATACCCGTACCGGAAGCTGGTCAGTCCTTGTGGACTTCCCCAACCCCAGGCCATCACTCATAAAGGCCGGCATCTCGGCTCAGGTAACCATCTTCAACGAAGATGCGCCCACCTACACGGTAGTGCCCAACTCTGCCATGGTCTACCGCGATGGCATCACCTCTGTGTATATGGTGGAGGGCAGCAGTGCCAAAAAGGTCCAGGTCCAGGTTGTTGACCAGTATGGGGACCAGAGTGCCGTCGAAAGCATGGACAAGGGCGTCTCACTCATCGGTAAAAAGGTATTGGTAAGTGCCCTGTCACGCATTCTGGACGGAACTTCTGTCGTCACCCAAGAAACCTAAAATAAGGAACGTATTATGGAAAACCAGAAAGGATTCAGCATAGGCAGGTTCTCTGTAACCAAGCCGGTGCTGGTCAACATACTAATGATCACTGTCCTCACCTTGGGAATTCTGAGCCTGGTGCGCCTGCCCCAGGAGCAGTTTGCCGAGGTTCCCTTCTTTTGGGTCAATGTCATCGTCCCCTTTCCCGGGGTAGGTGCTGAAGACCTTGAGTCCTCAGTCACCATTCCTGTGGAGAACGCTTTCCAGGGTATGGACAAGCTGAAGAAAATCAGTTCCACCACCAGTGAAGGCCTCTCTGTGGTGAGGGTTGAGTTCGATGACGGCATCTCCAAGCAGGAGTTCAAGGCCCTCTATCAGGATGCCCAGACAAGGTTTGGGCAGGTATCACTGCCTGAGGGGACCCTAAACCCCATTGTTGATGATTTCTCCTCTGCCGACTTCTTGCCGGTCATTGAGGTGGTCATCAGCGGCAATCTCCCCTATGAGGAGCTTCGCGAGCAGGCAGTTGACCTCAAGAACAAGATCCTGAAGGTGAAGGATGTCTCCGATGTTGAGCTTCTTGGCCTTCCTGACCGCCAGATCATGGTGAACCTGGACAGTAGCCGTCTCATCGCCCTAGGGCTTACCGTTAATGAGGTAGTCCGGGCCGTTGCAGACCAGAACAGCGCAGTGCCCAGCGGTAGCTTGAGCACCGATTCCAGGGAGTACCTCCTGCGGACCCTCGGTTCCATCAAGGAGATCTCTGATTTTGAACAGGTCATTGTCCGCCGTTCGGCAACGACCGAGGGTGTGGTACGTGTCAGTGATGTCGCAGAGGTGGTCGATGGCTTCGATCCCGACTCTTCCCTTGCCCGGTTCAACGGCAGCCCTTCGGTAAACCTCAAGGTGACCAAAGTCGTCAAGGGCAGTTCTGTCGCTGTGGTCCAAGGGGTCAATGAGATAGTTGAGCAAGCACGGCTTAAGAATAACGGAGGGGCCAAGCTTACCCTGTTCAACGACTCAACCGTCCAGATAGCAAGTAGCCTTTCGGTTCTCTCCAGCAACGCCCTGATGGGCCTTTTCCTGCTGGTACTCATCCTGTGGCTCTTTATCGGACTGCGCAACGCCCTTATAACGGCGTTGGGAATACCGGTTACCTTTGCCCTTACTTTCCTGGTCCTGGACCTCCTTGGTGAGACCATCAACACCAACACCCTCTTTGGCCTTGTGCTGGTTCTCGGGCTCATCGTCGACCATGCCATTGTCATCATTGAGAACTCCTACCGCCTCCAGTCAAACGGGATGCTGCGTCATGACGCAGCTATCGAAGGGTCCAATCAGGTCATCTGGCCGGTTGTGGCGGCAACAGCGACCACAGTGGCCGCCTTCCTGCCGCTGATGCTTCTGCCCGGCACCATCGGCAAGTTCCTCAGGGTCATCCCCTTGACGGTCACCATCGCCCTCATTGTAAGTACAGGTGAAGCACTGTTCTTCCTGCCAAGCCACTATGCAGAGTGGGGGCCAAGGGAAAAGACCAAGCGTAAGAAGAAAAAGAAAGAGCCGGGGACATGGTTCAATCCTGTTCAGAGGGCATACCCTGTGTTCTTGGCCAAGTTGTATCGATTCAAGGGTCTGTTGCTGTTCTTGGCCTTGGTCCTCACCATCGGGGTATTCTCCCTTGTAGGTCTGCTTAAGCAGGACCTGTTCTCTGCTGAGGACTACAGCTATTTCAACATTGAGATCATCACGCCTCGGGGAACTTCTTTGGACGAGACCAACAGGATCGTCAAAAAGTATGAAAAGGTTCTCCTGGATAAGGTGGGCAATGGGGAGATACTCTCCATCAGCACCAAGATAGGAACCCTGGGAAGTGGGGAGGCAAACTCCACCAAGGCCCAGATAACCGTAGACATCGCCGAGATGGATGAGGGAAGGACTCGGGGCATCAATGATGTCATCGGCGAGGTACAAAATGAGATCTACTACATCAGTGGTGCTGAGCAGGTTTTCTTCCGTAAGGCGCAGAACGGGCCTCCCACTGCCGACCCCTTGAGCTTCCGTTTCACCGGCGATGAGTACAAGCAGCTTATCGATGGCTCCAATGCAGTCATGAATCTTC
>CAZGOK010000234.1:0-3381 GCA_964527665.1 uncultured Sphaerochaeta sp. | reverse complement strand
ACGATTTTTTGATATTGGCAACGCATTCTCCCCTTGCATTTCTTCCTCCATATCAGCATGATACTTGACATGAATAGTAATATTGTCGGAATAGTTGCCTCCTTTGCCTTTCTTGGATTGGTCATTGCCTTTGCCGTCATGTTGGGTAAAAAGACAAGTATAAGCAGTGAAACCATGAGGAAAATCATCCATATAGGTGTTTCCAACTGGTGGTTCCTTGAGATATACCTGTTTACCGAACTCTCCTACTCCCTTGTCGGGCCTATCTTCTTCATCATTGCCAACACGCTCTTCACCTTCCTTGACCTGGGTCGGTTCATCGGCATGAATGATAAGAAACGCAACTACGGCCTCATCTATTTTCCGGTGACGCTGTTGCTGCTGGTCATATTCCAGTATCAGGGGTACTTGCCGACCATTGCGTGCACCATCGGGGTGCTTGTCATGGGCTATGGTGATGGCCTTGCTGCCCTGATAGGCAGCAAATGGGGCAAACGCAAGCTGAACATCCCCACTGGCGGGAAGAGCTGGCTTGGCACCATGGTCATGTTCTCAGTGAGCTTTCTTATCGCCTTTGTCGCCCTGCTGGCCACGGCCCTCCCTTTTGGAGCCCTGTTTGGCCTGGCCCTGCTTGTCGGGGTGGTCTCCGCCTTTGTCGAGGCAGTTACCCCGTTGGGGCTGGATAACATCACCGTTCCGCTGCTTGTCGCATTCCTGGTAGGAGCCTTCGTATGAATAGTATCCCTCAGTCAGGCTCGTTCACCAGTATGCTCGACCTCTGGTTCTTCGCCCTTCCGTACTCCTTTTGGTATCTGGTCCTTATCATGCTCGTCTTCTCCTTGGTCGCCTATAAGGCAAGGCAGCTTACAGCCAGTGGCTCGATAGTCGCTTTCTTTGTAGGGTTTGTCCCGACCTATGCCTTTGGCTTCGGGGCAGTGGCCACCTTGCTGCTCTTCTTCCTGTTTGCCGGGGTCTTGGGCAAGTTTTCCAAGATGCGGACCAAATCGGATGCCTCGTCCATCCAGAAGAAGGGTAGCCGGCGCGATGGGATGCAGGTCTTTGCAAATGGGGGCATGGCCCTTGTTGCAGCGGTGCTCTATGCCCTTTCACCCTCCACTGTCGCCTTGGTGATGTTCGGCTCAAGTGTGGCTGAGGCGGCAAGTGACACCTTCGCCGGCGAGATAGGCATCCTCTCCAAGTCGAGCCCCATCTCCATCATCACAGGAAAGAGGATGAAACCCGGTCTCTCCGGGGCGGTCAGCGCCCTGGGCAGTGTTGCCGGGCTTGCAGGGGCGCTGTTCATCGCCCTTTACTGGATGGGCAGCTTCCTGCCCATCAATGGCAAGAGCTTTGCCTACGCCTCGGTAGTGGCCATCAGCGGCTTCTTCGGCTGCCTTATGGATAGCGTGCTCGGAGCTACCGTGCAGGCCCACTACTATGACCCCGATCGTGACCGTCTTACCGAGCATCCCACTTCCGGTGGGGAGAAACTCTCCTTGGCACGTGGGTTCCGGTGGATCGACAACGACCTGGTAAACTTGATGAGCAACGTGATAGCAACGCTACTCGGAGCCTCCCTTATCCTTGTTATAGGATAAAATGCCCAGAGACACTTGCTTCTCTCCAATTTTATTTGTATGTTATTTCACGGTGGGATTGAATATGGCCCTCCTGTATATTTTAAGACCACATATTCTTAAGTGAGGATATAAATTATGGCAAAACAATTGCAGTTCAACGAAGATGCACGCAAATCTTTAGTCGCAGGTGTCGAGAAGATGTCACGTGCGGTTATGGCAACACTAGGACCCAAGGGTCGTCTGGTTGTAATCGACAAGAAGTTCGGCGCTCCTACCGTAACCAAGGATGGCGTCTCCGTAGCCCGGGAAATCGAGCTCGAGGACCCGTTTGAAAACATGGGGGCCCAGCTTCTCAAGGAAGTTGCGACCAAAACCAACGATGTCGCAGGCGATGGCACCACCACCGCTACTGTTCTTGCCTGGTCCATCATCAAGGAAGGTATGAAGAGCGTCGCAGCTGGAGTCAACCCGATGGGTATCCGTCGTGGTATCGACAAGGCAGTCACCGATGCTGTCATTGAGATCAAGAAACAGGCCAAGATGATCAAGGACAAGGAAGAGATCGCTCAGGTCGCCTCCATCAGCGCCAACAACGACCGGACCATCGGCGACGAGATCGCCAATGCAATGGAGAAGGTCGGCCTTGACGGTGTCATCACCGTTGAAGAGTCCAAGACCATCGAGACTACCACAGACTTTGTGGAAGGCATGCAGTTCGACCGCGGATACCTTTCCGCCTACTTCTGTAACAATCGCGACACCATGACCACTGTCATGGATGACCCCTTCATCCTTATCTACGACAAGAAGATCTCCAACATGAAGGAGCTGCTTCCCATCCTTGAGAAGGTCGCACAGACCAGCAAGCCCCTGCTCATCATCGCTGAAGATGTCGATGGCGAGGCTCTTGCAACCCTGGTTGTAAACAGCGTTCGCGGGATTCTCAATGTTGTAGCTGTCAAGGCTCCTGGCTTCGGCGATCGCAGAAAGGCCATGCTCGAGGATATCGCAGTGCTCACCGGCGGTGAGGTCATCAGCGAGGAACTCGGCCTGAAGCTTGAGAATGCAGACCTTGCCCAGCTCGGTAGGGCCAAGAGCATCAAGGTTGAGAAAGAGAACACCACCATCATCAACGGCAATGGCAAGGCTTCTGACATCAAGGACCGCATTGCACAGATCAAGGTGCAGATCGGCGATACAACCAGTGACTACGACCGTGAGAAGCTGCAGGAGCGACTTGCAAAGCTTGCAGGCGGAGTTGCTGTGTTGAATGTCGGTGCTGCTACCGAAGTCGAGCTCAAGGAGAAGAAGCACAGAGTCGAGGACGCCCTCAGCGCCACGCGTGCTGCCATCGAGGAGGGAGTCATCCCCGGCGGTGGTGTTGCCCTTGTGCAGGCTGCCAAGGCCCTTGGCGAGTATGACCTTGCAAAGCTCACAGACGAGGAGCAGGTCGGCTACAAGATCGTGCGCCGCGCCCTTGAGGAGCCTATCCGCCAGATTGCAGAGAATGCAGGCCTTGACGGTTCGCTCATTGCAGACAAGTGCAAGCATGAGAGTGTCGGCAGAGGCTTCGATGCTGAAATTCTCAAATGGGTCAATATGTTTGAGAGTGGAATCATCGACCCGGTGAAGGTTACCCGCAGTGCGTTGCAGAATGCTGCATCCATCGCTGCTCTGATCCTTACCACCGAGTGCGCCATCACCGATATCCCTGCCCCGGCACCCCCAATGCCCTCTGGAGCGGACGGTATGGGCGGCATGATGTAAGGATAGTTTGAGAGGAAGGCCGCAAGGAAGTGAT
>CAZGOK010000233.1:0-3388 GCA_964527665.1 uncultured Sphaerochaeta sp. | reverse complement strand
CTTCAATCTCATGGACACCCTTGAGGTGTGCAAAGTATTTCATGCTGTTGATGGTGTTGTAGATGAAATGGGGTTGAATCTGAGATTGCAAAACTGCAAACTCACTCTCCCGCTTGTGCTTCTCTGTCTGCTTGACCTGTTCCATCAGGGACTCTATACGATCCATCATGGTGTTGAATACGATTCCCATTTCACCGATTTCATCGGTGGAGTTGATGGTTGCCCGTATTTCCAAGTCACCGGCACTGACAGCGTGCATGTTCTTGCTCAATGAAGAGATATTCCGATACAACCTCGCAGCCAACAGCCATGAAGCCAGGAAGATAAGGGGAAGGGAACTAAAGATGATCATCAGCACTACTGATCGGATACGAAGTGCATCTCCGATCAGGTCCTTATACGAGATCACCCCTATGGTGAGCAAGCCATCCGTCTGCCCGGGAATCTCCAGGATAAGATTTCTCTTTCGCAGTTTCTGCCAGATGGGATTGCCCTCTTCATTCGCTTCACGTGTCAACCCGATGGCAGCAAAGGAAGCTTGAGCCTGGTTCGTTGGCGAAGCATTGTCGAATAGCAGCAGGGCTTCTAAATATGTCGCCACATAGAGTTGCTCAGGTGATACAAACGAGAGCAGCTTGTCCCTGATGTAGGAGTAGTCCAACTCTGCAGCTACAATGGCCAATGGCTGTTTGTCTGCGTACAGTGCCCTAGTATATACCAGGCGCTGCTCACCTGGGATAAACTGTAGCAAGGGGGAGAGCGTTTTGCTGGCTTCAATGACCCAGGGTTCCTCCAACTGGTCCTTCAGCAGCAGGCTGCCTCCCGACTGAAACATATTTCCATTGGTGCAGAACAAGGCGAGTTGGGAGATGTAATCCTTGTTGGTCACCAAATTGGCTAAAAAGGCATCCATTGCCTTCTTTTGCAAGAACCAATCATAGGAGGCCTCTTCATACATGGTGGTGCTCGCATCAGAAACGATAGGGCTCGTGGTCGCCATCAGGGTAATGTTGCGCGTATCATCAAGCATTGAGTCAAACTCTGTGGAACAGGTAGTGATGACACCGGTCATGTACTGCAGTGCATTCTTCTCTATGATGACAACCACTTGCCTGTAGAGGAAGAACAGGGAGATGCCCATGACAACAAATGCCACAAGCATGGTCATCAAGAATATTTTGCTTTGTAAAGAGAGTCCCTTACTTCGCACGCATCCCCCTGTTCATCAATAAACCGCAAAACACCTCTACGCTTTGTAGTGTCCAGGCACTTTGGAGAAGATCTTCCGGATTCTCTCCATATCGAACTTCTCCCCTCTGTCATAGAGGTAGATACCATTTTTTTCCTGTTCCACGTCAGTGATCTGAGTGTAGCAATACCCGCAAACATGCTCAAGGGCGAGCAACGCATCAGTAAGTGCCTCAAGTCTATGGTAAAACTCCTCCAATGTCTTTGGGGATTCCCCATACCCCCAGGACACGAGGTTCTGTCCAAGCAACAGATTGTTCTCAAGCTGAGTTTTAGGATCCCATTTTATCCCGCCGTACTCATCTACCATATACGGTTGGCCTGTGTACTCACTCTCGAATTCTGGAAAGTTCCTGAAGGGTCTCCCCTCCTTCAAGGTGAGTTTCTCAACAAACTTGGCGGGATCCTGCTCATAGGTATGCACTGTCCAAACATCAGTGACAAAGTGGACATACCCACTGCTGTCATTTACAGGCCTTGAGGGATCAAGCATCTTGCACAGATTGTATGCATCCCTGTGGAGCCTCCTATGAGCATGTGCATCGGTGAAACGGAAGGTCTCATTCAGGGGTGTCCAGATAATGATACTCGGATGATTGCGGTCACGTTGCACTATTTCTGCCCACTCACTGAGGAAGTTTCGGGCAGGAAGGCTTGCATCATTGTACTTGATTCCCCAACTTGGGCTCTCTCCCCAGCACAGATATCCGAGGGTATCGGCCCAATACAGGTAGCGTGGCTCGAACACCTTCTGATGGAGACGGGCCCCATTGAAGCCCGCAGCCTTGCCAAGGAGTATGTCCTGCCTCAAACTCTCATCATCGGGGGATGTCCACTGGGATTGGGGGTAGTAGCCCTGGTCCAGGACCAGCCTTTGGTACACCTTCTTATGGTTCAGGTAGATTTGGTCCCCATGAATCTCGACATTCCGCATTCCCATATAGGATGATACGGTATCTGTCTCAATATCTTCAAGGAAGGTTGAAAACTGCAGTGAGTAGAGGTTTGGAGTATCATGATCCCATAGCTTCATATCGGGTACGGCTATCGATATGGGGACGCCCTCTTTTGCCACACCCTCATAGGTTGCCACTACCGAACCTGAGTCGATCACTGAACAGGTAAATGTCATCCCTTTGGCCACTGAGTGGAAAAAGGGTGTTATCGACAGCATCCTGCTGTCGATATCACAATCCATCCTGACGTCACGCAGGCTGTGATGATTGACGCCTTCCATCCAGACAGTCTGCCAGATGCCAGTGGTACGGGTGTAGAAGCACTTGTATGAGCTCAGAAAACTGCTCTGCTTGCCTGAGGGGATGCTGCCGTCCTGCAGATTGCTCGTAGCCTTCACCACAAGATTATGCTCCCCCCCTACCCGCACATAGGCGGTGATGTCCACAGTAAAGGGAGTGCTCCCCCCATCATGAAAACCAACCTCCACCCCATCGATAAAGATCTCGGCATGATAAAAGACAGCACCAAAATGCAAGAGGATTTTTTTTCCCCCATAGGTTTCGGGTATCTGAAGGGTCCTATGATAAAAGATACTGAAGATCATATCCTTGTAGCCGACGGTGGAGAGCTCACTCTCAGGAGCGAAAGGCACGAGAATGGTCTTCTCAAACCCTGTACTGTGTTCTTCGTGGTTATAGGAGCGCTTATCGGAAAAATACGGGGGCCTCATGTTGATGGTGTACGTCCATACTCCATTGAGGTTCATCCAATCATTTCGCATAAACTGAGGTGTGGGGTGTTCATTCTTTGGCAGGGTCTTCATCTTGTTTCTCCTATGAAAATGGTAAAAGCGTCATGCATAGTCTACCACCGGCTTTTTTCCCCATGGGAAAAAACTACTCATGATATTGTATATGGTACTCAGTTTTCTTTACTTTCAGGCAGACTGGACAAGGTGCACCACGGGAAATGACAAGGGAATTCTCTGGTATTGGGTAGTTGGCAATACTATTGCAGTGCTGTTTATAGTGCTTTTTCTAGTCAGTATTATACTTGCATTGCTTTGCTGGGACAGATTCTGTTGTTTTCCATACCACAATCCTACTATGCACCAGAGGCACGAACAGAGCTCTGTTCGTGCCTCTGGCATCACCCATCGTTGTTTGTTACAGCCCTAGCCTCT
>CAZGOK010000232.1:0-3458 GCA_964527665.1 uncultured Sphaerochaeta sp. | reverse complement strand
AGCAGGATATCGAGGTATCGTCCACGGAATATACGGTTGAACAACAAGTGCGGTACCATCTTCAGTATCCTGAAGGACATCTCACTCTCGGTGAACTGGTGCTTGCCCTTGTTGTACCGCATGGCACCCCCAAGGCCAGCTATGATGAGCTTGTTGCGCTTGTCATAGACAACCTTCCCATCGACAAAATCCCCTCCGAAGGAAGGGAGCAGTTGCATGGAGCCCTTGCTGTCGGTATAGCCATACTGCACGGTGGTGGCGGAGGTGGTGAACTGATGCAGGTACTCCAAATTATGGTTTCCAAATACAAAGAACAGGGGTTTGTTCAGCGATGAGATGATGAACTCATAATACTTCAGCGGAAGGTCACCCGCTGCCAGCACGAGGTCAACATCCCCATAGCGCGATACTATGTTCTTGGAGTAGATAAGGGGATCTGTCTCATCGGAAATGCAAAGTATTTTCATCGCTATCCTACCAGGTATCCGCAGTCGACGACCAGGACATGCCCTGTTATCGCCTGTGCGTCAGAGAGAAACGAGACACAGGAGGCTACCTCCTCAACCCTGACCATCCTCTTAAGGGGGGCACGGCTTTCAAACATGACTCGTACTGGATTGTCCGCATCAGAGAGATGGGAGGATTCAAGCAGGCCCGGGGCAACAGCATTCACCCTGATGGGTGCCACCTCTGCAGCCAAGCTCTTGGTGTAGGCAACCACAGCGCCTTTGGATGCATCATAGTGTGCAGTCTTTCCAAAGCCCGGGTGGATGGCATTGATCGAGGCGATGTTGATAATGGAGGCGCAAGGGGAGTTCTTGAGCAGGGGCAGGGCACTGCGGGTGACCAGGAAGAGGCCCTTCATATTGGTATCAAAGACGTGGCTCCACTCCTCTGATGCCAGATCCTGTTGGTCAGAGAGGGTAAAGAGCCCGCTGTTGTTTACCAGCACATCAAGGGCATCAATTCTGGAGAACAAAGCGGTGATGCTCTCTTCGTTGAGCAGGTCCAACTCCTCTATGACAAGCCTATCGCCAAGTTCTTCCTTCAGGGCAAGGGCTCCATCACGGTTGTGGGCATAGGTGGCGATGACCTTGTCCCCCTTTTGGATGCAAAGGCGGCAAATGGCCTTTCCAAGGTTCCCTGCTCCTCCCGTTACCAGGACTGTTCTCATCGGTCCTCCTCGCGTAAGAAATCTACCAAGCGAGTGCAGGTCGGATAGTCCTGCATCAATGTAATCTTCCCTTGTATATAGCGGCTCTGGTCGTAGGGTGGGCACATGGTGGTGGCACAGAGGGCATACCCTCCCTTAAGCAGCTTAGTCCCCTGATAACACCCCCCGGGAACGAGGTAGAGGGGGGCAACCCCCTCTCCAACCGGCCCGAGCAGGGTGAGTGAGTGCCTGCCATCAGGATAGAGCACCAGCTGCTCAAGGGGGGAGCCCTGCAAGAAGTACCACAGCTCATCGGTGGGCAACCAATGCAGAGAGGAAAAGCTATCTTCTGTGACCAGATAATAGATGGTCCCCCCTAAGATCGCGGAGCCACTTCGGTGGGTGTAGTACTTGCGATAGTACCCACCCTCCCCTTCAAGCTCCTTGAGGCCAAGCTTCTCTATAAGAAGAGCGGCCTCTTCGGTCACAGTGGCCATGCGCGGGTAACCCCACGGATCAGGGAGGCAAAGCTCTCCTTGACCTTTTCACTGGTCTCCATCACCTCATAATGGTTGAGCGGCTGGTCCAGGATCCCCGCAGCCATATTGGTTATGCAGCTGATGCCCAGCACCCTCATGCGCATGTGGCTCGCTGCGATAGCCTCGGGGGCTGTGGACATGCCCACCGCATCGCTGCCCAGTATCCGTGCTGCCCTGACCTCAGCCGGAGTCTCATAGGAGGGTCCGGCAAAGAACATGTAGACACCCTCCTGCAACTTCATTCCCAGCGTTTCAGCTTCATCCCGGGCAATGCCCATCAGCGTCTTGTCGTACGTGTTGGTCATGTCGAAGAAGCGGGCACCCAGCTTATCATTGTTGGGCCCGCGCATCGGGCTGTCCGCGATGAGCTTGATATGGTCGGTGATCAGCATCAGGTCCCCGGGCTTGAAGGAAGTATTCACCCCCCCGGCTGCATTGGTGACCAACAGGTTCTTGATACCCATGGCATGCATCACCTGGATGGGGAATACCACCTGGTCCATCCCATACCCCTCATAGTAGTGGAAGCGTCCCTGCATGCACATCACACGCTTGCCTTCCAGAAGACCTATCACCAGGCGACCCTTGTGACCGTAGACCGTTGAGACGGGGAAGAAGGGAATATCCTTATAGGAGATATAGATGCGATCTTCCAGTTCTTCAGCCAGGTCCCCCAGGCCACTACCCAGCACCATACCGATGAGCACAGGCTCATCGCCAATCCGCGAGGTTATGTACATCGCCGCTTCTTGCATCTTCTCATTCAGATTTTCCATATATCCTCCAATAAAAAAAAGAAATGTTTATAGTATAGAGAGTATCGCACATATCCTAGAATGGTTCTCCCACCGCCTTCGGGGCCGCTGACTTCTTGGAGAAGATCACCAAGGCGAGCAGCGTGGCGATATAGGGGAAGACCTTGAATATCACAGGTGGTATCACGTTCAGGGAAGGAATGACCTGTGAAACGTTGGCAATGGTGGTGGCGATGCCAAAGAAGAAGGTCGCGCCAAGGATGCCAAGGGGCTTCCACTGACCGAAGATCAGGGCGGCAAGGGAGAGGAATCCCAATCCGGCGACCGTTCCGTTGAACTCACCGGAGTAGGTTACCAGGATCACCGATCCACCAAGCCCGGCAAGGGCTCCGCTCATGGTGACGCCGAAGTAGCGCATCATACGCACATTGACACCTGCCGAGGCGACAGCCGAGGGATGTTCGCCACAAGCTCTGAGACGCAAGCCGAAGGAGGTCTTGTAGAGCAGGATCCAGGAAAGGGCCCAGATGAGCAAACAAAGCCAGGTTGTCCAATAGGTCTGGCTAAAGAACAGCGGTCCCAGGATGGGTATCTTCGCAAGGAAGGGGATATTCTTTCGCACAATGCCCATGAAGATGCGCACGTTGCCACTTCCGGAGATGGTACGGGCAAGATAGACCGTGAGCGCCGCTGCCAGCATGTTGATGGCAGTTCCGCTGATTATCTGGTCAGCACGCAGGTTTATGGATGCGAAGGCGTGCAGCAGCGAGAAGATCGCCCCTGCAAGGACTCCGACAAGCAAGCCGAGTGGCAGGGCATTGATGCCCAGGGTCGCCTCTGTCAGCTTGATGGTGATCGCCGATGCAAAGTATCCGACAAGCATGAGCCCTTCAAGGCCAATGTTGGTGACACCGCTTCGTTCGCTGTACAGACCTCCTAAGGAGGTGACCAGCATGGGTATGGTATAGGCTATTGCATAGGGAAATATCTGTGTAAGGGTTACCCACATAT
>CAZGOK010000231.1:1281-3459 GCA_964527665.1 uncultured Sphaerochaeta sp. | reverse complement strand
TTTGCATACAGCGTCAGTATGTCAAAAGGTTTGCCTGGGTCCTGCATTTCCAGCATATCATCCATGGTTGGTATGGCATTGGTTACATCTGCAGGTTCCTTGTTGAACGCTAGGATCGTCAGGTACTTTTTCCAGGGGACGCTGTAGTCCCTTTCATCCAACAAGGAGGTAAGGGCCAATGAAATGGAGACAGAGGGTTTTTCCGGTAGGGCCAGTTCTGTAAAGCTACGATTGAGCATAGCAGAGAACAGGCAGTGGGAAGCATCGCTGTTTGTTATGAGGGCCATCGCACCACTGCTTTTTTCGCGTACCAGCGTTGCCTTCAGCAGTGCATGTGTTGCCTTGAGGGTCTTGTAGTTGGGCAGGCCTCTCAAGCCAGCATCAGGTGTGGCAAAGGTGAACCTCTGTTGTGCCTTCCTGTCCTTAAGGACCCATGTACCAGGAAGGTCCTCTATGGCAAAGGTCTCGAGCATGAATGGTTGCCACGTCCTTTTCAGTTCAAAGTCCCCCTCAACAATGACTGGAAGACCTCGTATCGAATCCAATGCCATGATGGGCCAGAAGTTTTTGTTGATGGCACTGGTAAGATCGAGACCGGGTGCGGAAAGTGAAAGGTAGAACTGCATATCAGAAGCGGAGAGGACATTGAATTTGGTGAAGCCAATCGGTTGGAGACATGAGAGGTTGGGTGCCATCAGGCTCAGGTAATGCTTGTTGCGTGATAACCCCTGCTTCTGCATATAGGCTACATCATGGGAGTGCATGAGATGGGTTTGTCCTGTCAGCAGGTCTTCGATGATGAAGAATTCATCCTCAAGTGTCTCTTTGATGGCATAGAAACACCAAAATGCAGGATTTTCCATCCAGAAAGAGAGGGTCTCTTTATCGTTGGCCGACGCTTCTGACTCAACATTTTTCAGTATCCGCTTGATGGCCTTGGGGTTTGTCAGCGCATGGGAGGCAACGAAGAGCTGTACCTGGATTTCTGAGTATTCTTCAGGTAGGTCCTCCCCATAGTTGCTCATGAACATCCATGAGATATTTCTTCGTAACGGGGCTTTGCTTCTTGCCCACGTGTATATGGCATCTCCCAGGTGATCATATGCTTGGCTAAAACGAGAGCAGGTCTTTTTGGTTTCAATGAGGTTGTACATGCAAATCATTGTACTGGAACTTCAAAAGGAGCGTATAGGGAGGGGGCTCTTTGCTTAGGTGTCCAACAGGAACTCGATGATATTCCTCTGGCGTATCCCTTTGTGATTGAAGCTCATCAGAGAGTCTGTGGAGAGGACTATCTTTTCATAGTTGTCGTCGATGGCCTCCAAAGGGGCGAATTCCCGTTGTGTATTGTCTTCGGTCAGGACGTAGCACACTTGAATATACACTCTCTCATTGGTCTTAGTAGCAACAAAGTCAACTTCACAGGACCCTTGTTTGCCGATGGTGACACTCCATCCCCTACGAAGCAGTTCCAAGTACACCACATTCTCAAGCATTCCACCGATATCATTATTGCGGTACCCCATGGTTGCATGACGTAGGCCCAAGTCGGAGACGAAGTATTTCTCCTGTGTTTCCAGCAGTCGTTTCTTTTTGATGTCAAAGCGCCCTACCTTGTGGATGAGAAATGCGCTCTCCAGTGCATTGATGTAGGTATATACCGTTTCAGTGCTCAGCTTCCGTCCCTGATCTTTCAGGAAATCAGAGATGGTCTTGGCAGAGAACGTATTGCCGATATTGTCAAACAAGTACAGGATGACTCTTTCCAGCAGGTCGATGTCGCGAATGTTGTTTCGTTTGACCACATCCTTCAAAAGGATTGAGTTGAACATATCGGATAGGTACTGCATCAGGGCCGTCTCGTCCCACTTCATCTCGTGTATTCCAGGAAGTCCTCCATACCGGAGGAAATGTGCAAAGTGCTGCTCTTGGCTCAGCATGGCCTCATCCTCGTTAGTCTTTGCAAATGCAAGATATTCACCAAATGAAAGGGGAAAGACTCGGATCTCCACATAGCGTCCAGACAACAGGGTTGCCAGCTCGCCAGAGAGAAGCCTTGCATTGGAGCCTGTGATATAGATATCGCAATCACAGTCCACCCTGATGGAGTTTACCACCTTCTCCCATGATTCGACTTCCTGGATCTCATCGATGAACAGGTATAGCCTGCCTTTCGCA
>CAZGOK010000231.1:0-1181 GCA_964527665.1 uncultured Sphaerochaeta sp. | reverse complement strand
TCATCCTTACCCTGTGCTTTGCAGTCTGGATCACAGGAGGATCTCTTCAGCCTCCCCTTGAGGAAGAAGCCATAGCGGCTGTTGTGGCCTCCACCATGAAGGTGCTGGTTCACTCTGAGGTAAACCTGTCTAGCCAAAGTAAAGCTCCCCAGCATCGATTTTGAAGCTCTTACGTGGTAATGGAACGAGCTTGGTCCTGTCTAGGAGCAATTCCCAAGCAAACACTGTTTTCTGGGGAACTCTTCTATTGGAACGATCGCGGTACAGATTTTTTTCCCCAAGCAAAGGAAAAACATTGACATGAAACAATAAATGGCAGATGGTAAAATCATCATAGGAGCGAAACTACTCTATTGAGGGGAGGCAGATAACCATGGTGAAGGAAACAACTCTTGAACAGAGGCTTTTCTCTTTTGTACAGGAACTCCAGGCATTTCAGTACACTATGAGCTCATTGGATCATATCTGGGATGTGTTGTATCCCAGCCAGGATACCAAGTGGCACCACCTGAGGGTTGTGAAGTATATGGAGAGCTATATGTTTGTTGACATAACCGGCAATGCGGGAGCGCTTGAATTCCTCCTACCGGAAGAAGTCAAGCCTGTATCTGGTTTTGACCGTTGCCAACTCAACCTATGGCCAGAACTCATTGCTTCCTCCCTTGCTTGGTTGAAGCAACTTCGCAAAAACTGGGTAGCAAACAGCAAACGCGTACAGCTTGAGTATCCCCTGGAGCTACGCCAGGGAGAAGTACACCATTCACTTATCCGCTCCTCTTTCCCCGACTACTATCGCCTTGACGATGCACTCGGGCAAGACAAGGCGAAAAAGATCATAGCCCTCATCGAAAATGTCCGTCTGTGGACAAGTGAACATACAGAACCGACTTCCTTCACAGCCAATGAGTACTTCGCCTATTGCAAGATCGCCTACATCGCTGCACAGAGGGAAGATGAAGTGGTGGATGGAAACCTCTCTGGAAGAGAGCTCTACCGCATGTTTGCCGATGGCCGTGATGACGGGTTGCTCAAGATCGACGGTGATTCAGCTGAAGAGTTCTCTCAGTGGATTGATGGAACTCACCCTTTGCGTGATAGCGGAGGCCATCCTTGGGAGATCAAGCGAGGAGGAAATACCACCCATATCAACCTTGCTGTATACAGACCCCTCTATAGCAAAC
>CAZGOK010000230.1:0-3497 GCA_964527665.1 uncultured Sphaerochaeta sp. | reverse complement strand
GGATAGTAATGAACGCCGTAAATTATCAAATATTTTCCACTTGTCAATACAATGAAAGCCATGACTTTTTTGTTTTGGGTGTAGCAACCAGGGCAGTAGCTGCCAGTCGCCTCGAACCCAGCGGTGTTTGCGTTTCTTTTTAGCCAGGTAATTGGGTGGGTAATCCTCTACTAAGGTAATATCTGTCACCAGAGCGGCACGCCCCATACTCCCTTCCAACAAATCATGGCTGAGTATCGTGTTTTCAGGGATAAAACCGTTGATACTTCGCTCAAACGCATCAACATCGTATATTCCTTTACCAACATATATACCTTCTCCGATAAGATCCATATAGGTATCAGAAACGGCAAGTGTGTACATATCCAAGCCTGTATCCCCAGAAAACAAGCGTGTGAACCAGGATAGGTTAGTGCTTTTCGGGTGAATTTCCATTCGTGGCTGTAGAATAGTATAGCCTGAGCTAACCGTTCCATTTTCTGAGAAAACCGGACGGTTAAGGGGGTGGGCCATCGTCCCGACTAGGCGTTTGCCAGCTCCTATCGGTAGGATGGTATCATCATCTAGGGTGATCACGTATTGTATATGATCTAACAGGTGGGGATTTTGCATAAAATCCTCGGTCAAAGAGACAAAAGAGTGCTGCTGTTCCCCGCGTAAGAGTCTGTTGAACTCCTGTAGTTTTCCCCGCTTACGTTCCCAACCCATCCATTTGCCTTCTGATGGGTTCCAAAGCCGTTTGCGATGCAAAAAGAAAAACCTGTTTGCTATCGGTTCATCACTGTCTGGGTCAGCTTGTAAGCCAACCGATACGTGAGCATATTTTTTATTGAGTTTTGCTATTTCTGACTGCCCATAGTAAATGAGTTCAGCATCGTCAGATAAGGTTTCTTCATCAGCATCATAAAAGTCGGTCAGAATCGCAAACTGAAAACCTGGTTCAGGATTGCGAAGATAGTGTTTTTCTATTTGAAATGCCAGGGAGTCTATGTCCTTTTCGGATCCTATCATACCCGGTATTATCACTATAGTGCTGAAATCCAGGGGAATACGGTTTTTAAAATCCATTTTTGGGAGTACCCGCGGTGGAATAAGCATGGTAATGGTCCAGTTAACCAGACTGGTAGCCACAGTGAGAGCGGGTATGCACATCCCCAATCCAAGAAGGGTGCCTATGATCCAAATGATGGGGTTTCCAAACAGATTTCGGGCGATATTCCAGGCTTGGTTGGTATAGATTATGGTTTCACTGGTAAGCAGTTGTGGTAGTTGGGTCAAACAGACAAGAAGAACCCAAAAGGCTAGGGATACAGGAATTACAGATCCCAGATACACCCCTTTGCCGTGGTTGAGCACCCATTCCCGGATGCTTAATCTGAGTTTGGGGCGATAGCCTATCGCTTGCACAAAAGACTTGCGATATTTCCCGATAAGGAACTCACCAATATGGATAGGTTGGGTTGATTCAGATTCATCAGATTTGACAGAGAACTGACGGGTAAATTCTATCAGGTATTCTGCCAGAGTTGTTTCTTCATATTTACTGTTGCGAGCAAGCTTTTCAACTTCATTTCGGTACATATCACGAGTCTTGAAGTCCATTTCTGCATACGTGCCAGCAGGATCTTGTCGCAACAGTTTTTCAAGGACACTGACTGATTCAAAAAAATCGTTCCAATCCAGTTCCGAGATTGCCCGCAGGCTATGGATTATATTTGCAACCCGATTGCCCATATCATCTTCTTCATCTGCGGACTGTAAGGTAGCCAATGATTCTTCGACAGGGATGACTAGGCGATCTGGTACTGGCAAAGGGGGGTCAATTTTAGGGTTTATCATCAATCGCAAAGTATCGGCAAGAGACTCCAGCAAGCTGATGCGCAAAAATATCGGAAATGCCCATATCTCATCTGTTTGCAATGGGGTAGCGGTTTGCAAATCTTTCAGGATTTGTTCGAAATCGGCAGCATCAAAGAGCAGATTCTCATGTGCAAGGGTGTTATAGGCTACGACAAAGACTCTGGCAAACCCGTCCTGGGGTCCTCCCTCAATTTTCGGTAACCCTTTGTAAAAACCGGAGGATATGTCTTCTTTGATCAATCGGAAGGTTCGGGTGACTAGGTAGAAATTATCCATCAGCCATTCCGATGCATAGATATGTTGTAAATCCGGATCTTCTGTTTCTTTGAGCGTGTGATATGCTGTGGTGATCCAAGCATCAATATCCTTTATATTTTTAACTACAGATGCATAAGAGATACCCTTGGTATTACGTTTTACCTGTGCTCCTTTTTTTGATGTCCCAGTTTTTACGTTCTGGATTGTGCTTGCCAAGCGGAGAATCATCGCGTCTCTGCTTTCTTTCTGGGATTGGGATTCCAGCAAAACCGGAGTGCTATCTACATTTTCTTTACTTGTCATCAATGACGTCCTTCACTTTTTTTCGCCGCAATTTCAGAATCAAAGGGGCGGACGAGGTTACGAGGGATATCTTGGATAATGAGAATTGGTCCCGTACCAAATTCCAGCATTCCTCTGGCAACACTGCCATACGGATAATGGTACTGGCCCGTATGACCATGGGCTGACATGATGATCAAGTCTATATGTTCCTGTTTTACCAATTCTTGTAAAGCTTCTGAAACGCTACGGTGTTCCATAGTCCTGATTTCACTGTGTATGGGAAACTGAAGTTTGATTCGGTCAAGATATGTATGGACTGAGTCACGGATGAGCTGCATGAGCTCAGATATAAGTTTTTGAGTTTTGTCATCATGGGGGTCTGGAATGGGTATTTCCGGTGGGCGAATCACTGTCGCCAGGAAAAGGACCGGCTCTTTATCTCCTGCATCCGTGTCTGTTTTAGCCTGTCCTTCTGTTTTTCCACGAATCAATCGTACTCCGGCTGAAAACGCACACTCGGACCGAGGGGAACTATCTACGGGCATCAGGATTCGTCGGTAGCGTATTGATCCCTCAACTTTTTCTTGTTCTTCATAGGCTCGAATCAGAAGTACAGGTAGGTAGATTCTGTGGATCACCTTTTGGGCAACACTGCTGATGTTCCAATGGGTTAATCCTCCCCAACCGTGGGTACTGATAACAAGAAGATTGATGCCTTCGTCTTGGGCAAAATTGATGATACTTTCAGCAGGATACCCACTTCGAATGGCGTATTCGACTTCGGAAACATCTTTGCCAATACGTTCTGCTACTTGGGCTACTGTTTCCTGTAGATACTGTTCCGCTTTGTTTTTCCTGATTTTCCAAGCTAAGGGATCTTCTGAGTGCGGTTGATTGATTTCACCTGTAGTTTCCAGGACTTGCAGTAAAACAATCGTCGAGTCGAATTCACGGGCAAAATATTCAGCGTGAGGTAATGCACGTTCGGCAAACCCTGATCCATCTAGTGGTACTAGTATACGTGTAAACATAACTGCTCCTCCTCAATATGAATTTCTGGCAAACAGGGGAATCATAGTAGTTGATTCAAATCC
>CAZGOK010000229.1:0-3505 GCA_964527665.1 uncultured Sphaerochaeta sp. | reverse complement strand
TCGATGGTGATACCTCCCATGTTCCCTCCCAGATCGCCCAGTGTCTCGACCTTGACCATCTGGGCAACATACATGCCATCGATAGTGAGGGCTTTATCAATTCCCATGCTACTGTTGTGGTGGAGGATGAGAATGCTAGCACCACCTATGAAATTGCAATGCCTGCTGTGCTGGGCCTAACACGGGAAGCCCCATACAGACTGCCCTATGTCCGGTACAAGGACTTGCACCTGGATGTCTCGGGTAGGATGAACCATATCTCAAACAAGGAGTTGGATTTCTCCGCTGATGAGGTGGGGCTGCGGGGGTCCCGGACCAAGGTGGTCTCCACCTACACAAAGGTGTACGAAACAAGGGCTAAGAAGATAGTGGCCCCTGATGAAAACGGCATTGAGGTGGTGTATGATTTCCTGAAAAGCAATGGATTTGTGTGATATGAAAAAAGTACTGCTCTACATGGAAGAAGGAAATTCACAAGATGTACTCTGCCTCCTGGAGGTGGTGCGTCTTCTGTATATGGATGAAACAGTCCAAAGCCATGCCCTTGTCATTAACGGTGATTCAACATGTACTCAAGGACTTTGTGATGTGATCCTCACCCTTGATGACGAAAGGCTCCAGAGCTTTGACCAGAGGGGGATAAGCGATGTGGTAACAGAGCTCCACACTCGTTACAGCTTTGATGCGATCCTGTTCCTTGCCACCCCCATGGGACGTTCTATCGCTCCAAGGGTGGCGATGAAGCTGCATACAGGCCTGGTCGCTGATGTGACCGGTATTGCCCATGATGATCAGGGGCTTGTGGTAACAAGGCCAGCATATGGCGGGAAGATTATGGCGGGCATTCGTTTCGCAGGGGATGGGCCTGTGATGATGAGTGTACGACCTGGTGTCTTTACCTATACCCAGGAACAAAGGGTTGACTCCAAGCTTGTTTCGCTAGAGGGCCTTTCCTATAGGCATGGCAGCATTAGAGTACTAAAAACTGAAGAAAAAAAGATTGCCTATGATATTCGAGACAGCTCTGTGCTTATCTCAGCGGGAGGGGGGATGCATGATATGCAGGAGCTGGGCAAGCTTGCAAGCCTCCTAGGGGGGGAGGTGAGTGCATCACGGGCAGTTGTCGACAAGGGCATAGTCTCCCGTGCTATGCAAGTCGGGCAGTCAGGAAAGACGGTGAGCCCTGCTCTGTATATTGCATTGGGAATACACGGCTCCATACAACATGTGGAGGGTCTTAAGGACGTCAGGTACATCATTTCGGTAAATACCAAGAGAAATGCACCTATTTGCAGTATTTCTGATATCGTAGTCGAAGGTGATGCGTTACCGTTCATACAACAACTGGTTCAAAGAATAGAGAAAGGGAAATAACTATGCATGTAAAGGATTTCGCAATGGATTTCTTTTCACTACAAGGGAAAAATGCCATTGTCACCGGTGGCAATGGGGGCCTCGGGCAGGCATTCTCCACCGCTCTTGCAAAGGGGGGTGCCAACGTGATGGTGCAAAGCCTCCTTGATGATGACGGGACAACGCAAGCTTTGATAGAGGATTGTGGGGGGCGGTACGCATTCATCGAGGCTGATATTACCCAGGATGGTGAGTGCAAAAGGGTAGTGGATACCTGTGTAGAGCATTTCGGTAGTGTCGATATCCTGATCAACTGTGCAGGCATCAGCATAAACGTCGAGGATATCAGGGAGTACAGCCGAAAGGAGTGGGACAAGATGGTCTCCATCAATCTCACCGCTGCATTTGAAATGATCCATGAGGTGTGCATCCCCATGATACAGCAGCAAAGCGGGAAGATCATCAATATAGCCTCCCTGTTCTCCTTTTTAGGGGGTAAGTGGTCGCCTGCCTATGCCTCTACCAAGCATGGGATAGTTGGCCTCACCAAGGCTATGTGTGACGAGCTTGCACAGTTCAACATCCAGGTAAATGCAATCGCACCGGGATATTTTGCAACCCCACTGACAGAGATGACAAGAAAGGATGAGAAACGAAATTGTGAGATACTCTCCCATATCCCTGCATCCAGATGGGGGGACGCTTCGGACCTTATGGGGGCCACTGTCTTTTTGGCCAGCAGGGCATCTTCGTATGTAAATGGGACAGTCCTCACTGTCGACGGTGGATATCTGATGCGGTGACAAGCCGTTGAAGGTGGAGTGAAGATATGGGGTATGGTGGATATGAAGAGTATGGAAAAGTATATACTGGCAATTGATGGTGGCACACAAAGTACGAAGGTCGTGATCTTCGACCTGGTAGGCAATGAGGTATGCTCTCATACTGTTGCCTTGCAGGAGATCGTCCTCTATCCCGACGGAAGGGCTGAGCATCCCTCTGACGATCTGTGGACTTCCCTGCAGACAGCTTGTCAGCAAGCTCTCTCACATTTTCCCTATGATACGAACGATATCATTGGGGTAGGACTGGGGTCCATCCGGTGCTGTAGGGCCCTGATGCAGGAAGATGGGGAACTTGCCTATCCGGTGCAAAGCTGGATGGATGTGCGCCTGGCTTCTCCGTATGTGCATGAGGATGATAGGGTGAAGTATATAAGTGCCACAACAGGCTATCTTACCTATAGGCTGACAGGAGAGAGAAAGGATACACGCTCCAACTATGTGGGGCCTTGGCCCATCGATGCCGAAACGCTCACCTGGCTTGAAGATGAAAAGAACTTTTCCAGCTACCATACTCCCAGAAACATGCTCTTTGAGCTTGTCGATCCCTCAAGCATCCTGGGATCCATCACCCCCTATGCCAGTGAGGCTACCGCCATACCTGTCGGCCTGCCTGTAGTCTCGACAGCAAACGACAAGGCTGTAGAGGGGCTGGGATCAGGTCTGTCCCAGAATGGGACTGTCCTGGTCTCGCTTGGGACTTACATCACCAGTATGATGGCGGGCCATGAGTACAAGGGCGACAGCACTTCCTATTGGAGTAACCCGGGGGCTACGAAGGGCGAGTTCGTCTATGAGAGTAATGGGATACGAAGGGGCATGTCGACAGTAACCTGGATAAAGGAGCTTCTAGGTTCAGATATTGAAGATGAGGCGAAGGCTCAAGGCCTTACCGCTGAGGATTACCTCAATGCCCTGGCTCAGGATGTTCCTGCTGGTTCTGATGGCCTGTACACAGTCCTCAACTGGCTTGCCCGACCTGGGCACCCGCATGAAAGGGGCATCATGATAGGCTTCAATGGAAATCATAAGGGAAAGCATATGTTCAGGTCTATCCTGGAAGGTATTGCCATGACCATGAAGGGTAATATCCTCGCCATGTGTGAAGAAAGAGGCATTACATTGACACAGGCCATCATAAGCGGAGGTGGTTCCAAAGGAGATGTGTTCATGCAGATCTTTTCTGATGTGCTGGGGGTCCCGACAAAAAGGAATGTAGTCAGTGGTTCTGCAAGCATAGGGGCGGCAATCTGCACAGCCTTGGCCCTTGCTATCTATCCTAGTCGCGAAGAAGCGATAGAGCACATGGT
>CAZGOK010000228.1:0-3508 GCA_964527665.1 uncultured Sphaerochaeta sp. | reverse complement strand
GGGGTTGGTTCAGTTTGTCATCATTGTATTCTCATAATCTCTATTGTCATTTAGGAAAGATACCTGATGAGCCCCAACTTCTTCGCCACTTCCAGTATGGGAAGGGGTACTATGGCCAAGCCAACGACAATGGCATACTGCAAAGGTGAGAGAATCGTAAGGGCAAATATGTTGGCGACTGGTGGTATGAAGAGCACCACTGCCAAGAGCAGAGCCGATACAAGAACCGCTTTGTTCAGGGTTGCATTGGTAAAGAACCCTGTGGTGAACAGGGAGTGCTGGCTTCTCATGTTGAAGGCTTGCACCAGTTGCAGAATTGCCAGGGTGGAGAAGGCCATCGTCCTGCCCACTACGATATCCCCTTCAGCCTTCCATCCAAGGAGAAAGGCAACAAGGGTCAGGAGGGCAAACAAGCTTCCCTGTGCTATGATCTGCACGGTAAGCCCATTGGCGAACAGGCTTTCGCTCTTGCTTGTAGGCTTGTGCTCCATGACATCTAGCTGGATGGGCTCCATGCCCAAGGCTATGGCCGGAAGGCTGTCGGTGATGAGGTTGATCCACAACAGCTGCATGGACAGAAGAGGCGTCTGCCTGAATATGATCATGGCGAGAAAGACGGTGAACAGCTCCGCTATGTTGGTGGAGAGCAGGTATCCCACCACCTTTTTCAGGTTGGCATAGATGCCGCGCCCCTGTCTGACCGCCTCGACGATGGTTGCGAAGTTATCATCGGTGAGCGTCATGTCCGCCGCTCCCTTGGCCACCTCTGTTCCGGTGATGCCCATGGCACACCCTATGTCTGCAGCCTTGAGGGCTGGGGCGTCATTGACCCCGTCCCCGGTCATGGCGACCACATCGCCTCTATTCTGCCATGCCTTGACGATGCGGATCTTGTCCGAGGGGGAGACGCGTGCATAGACGCTGATGGTGTGAACCGCCTCGTTCAGGCTCTTTTCATCCATGGCAGCCAGGGCCTGTCCGTCGATGGCCAGGTCCCCGGGGCTGAGGATGCCCAGCTGCCAGGCAATGGCCTTTGCCGTTCCTAGATGGTCTCCTGTTATCATGACCACCCTGATGCCGGCCTTGTTGCAGAGCCGGATGGCCTCCTTTGCCTCTTCGCGCGGAGGGTCTATCATCCCGACAAGCCCCATGAAGGTAAGATTGCTCTCAAGTGTTTCACTATCGAGGGTGGAGGGGAGGGAAGGGATCTCCTTGTACGCTATGGCCAGGACCCTGAGGGCCTGCTCTCCCATGCCCTCCATTATTTCTTCTGCCTTGGGTAGGTCGATGGCAGGACAGCGGGGGGCTATGCTTTCAAAAGCACCCTTTACTATCACTATAATCTTCCCATCGATCGTGTTGATCGAGGTCATCATCTTGCGGTCCGAATCAAAGGGGAGGGTTTCCAGACGCCGGTGGCGTAGATTCAGCTCCCCTTGGTCCATGCCGTTGGTCTTTGCAGCCATGATCAGGGCCGTTTCGGTGGGGTCGCCGATGAGCAGAGGCTCCTCTGAAGAGAAGTCCACCGTCGCATCGCTTGCAAGGGTGGCATAGGAGAGCAGTGTCCGTATGGGCTCTGAGTTGGCCTCTGTTATGGGCTGGGGGGTAGTCGCTTCTGCCACATAGGCCTGGGTAACTGTCATCCTGTTCTGGGTGAGGGTCCCTGTCTTGTCCGAGCAGATCACCGAGGCGCTTCCCAAGGTCTCGACAGCGGGCAGGGTGCGTATGATCGCATTGCTTTTGACCATGCGCTGTACGCCGATGGCAAGGATGACGGTGACAATTGCCGGCAACCCCTCCGGGATCGCCGAGACTGCCAGGGATACTGCGATCAGGAAGATCTCCCTGATGCTCATGTTGTCCAGAAGGCCGATGATGAAGATTACCGTACAAGCTGCGATGGCTGCGATGCCCAGCTTCTTGCCCAGGGAGGAGAGCTTGAGCTGTAGTGGTGTCACCTGGTCATCCTCTCCCTCCATCAGGGAGGCTATCTTGCCCATCTCTGTCTCAGAGCCTGTAGCGGTCACCACCGCCTTGGCAGTTCCCCCAAGGATGGGGCAACCGCTATAGACCATGGTGAACCGGTCTCCCAGGGGGGCGGCCTGTGCTACAAGCGCTTCACTATCCTTATGTACCGGAAGTGACTCGCCGGTTAGGGCGGACTCGTCACAGAGCAGATTTGCCTCTCTGATGAGCCTCGCATCAGCCGGGGGGATATCCCCAGCATCCAAGATGATGATATCCCCCTTGACCAGGGCCCACGCTTCGATGACCTCCTCACTGCCATTGCGAACCACCCTGGCAGGAACGACGGTGATGCTTTTGAGCGCATCAAGGGCCTTTTCCGCCTTGTTTTCCTGTGCAACGCCGAGTATTGCGTTGAGGGTGACTATGACCAGGATAAGCAGCGGTTCGAAAAACCCCGATCCCTCATGGACGGCCAGGGCAAAGGAGATGAGCGCTGCCGCTATGAGGATGAGGATCATGGTGTCCTTGAACTGCAGGAGGAAGCGGTGGATGGTGCTCTTCTTCTTTTTCTCCTGCAGTTTGTTCGGGCCGTCCTGTTCCAGCCTGATGGCTGCCTGCTGGGAGGTCAGGCCTGTCGTGGCGTCGGTTTTGAGCATGTTGAGTATATCGGTGATGGGTTTATGATAAGCGTCCATAGGTGTCCTTCAGGGGAGCTGGTGCCCTCCATTGCCAATATTGTTGCACACCTAGCAAAGCTTTGGTACCCCGTAATAGAGCAAAAAAGCACAATGACCGTATGCAAAATCTTGTATCTGAGTCATTCGTTGCCCTATACTGGCTTCCATGAAGAAAAAAATACTCATATCGCTTTCGGTAGTCCTGGTCGTACTGGTTGCAATAGTGTTGCTCTTCCTCAACCAGGAAGCCCCTGCTGACCCGATCAATTTCCAAGCAATGGAATCGGACGCTCTGGTGAGTGTCTCCTCTACGAAGGATGCAATCATCTTTACCCCCAGCCAGAAGGCCGACAAGGCCCTGGTCTACTACCAGGGTGCCAATGTCGCCCCTGAAAGCTTTGCCTACGCAGCGCGTAAGATAGCTGAGAAGGGTATCCAGGTCTTCCTGGTCAAGATGCCCTTCTCCCTGGCCATCTTTGACATAGGGGCGGCCTATGCCTATCCCGCTCTCTATCCTGAGATAGAGTCCTGGAGCCTGGGTGGATTCTCCCTCGGGGGAAGCAGTGCCGCCTTTGCCCTGGCAAACAAGGAGAGCCGCTACGAGAGCTTGATCCTCTACGCCTCCTACACCGATGAGAAGCACTCACTTGCTGCGAAGTCGCTACGGGTCCTCTCCATAAGCGGCTCCAACGACGGTCTTGCCACACCCCAGGATATAGAGGAGGGCAAGACCCTTCTCCCCGCTGATACCCAGTATGTGCTCATCGAAGGGGGCAACCACACCCAGTTCGCCCTGTACGGGGAGGGCAAACTGCAGAAAGGGGACAACAAGGCAACGCTCGGGGCTATGGAGCAGCAACAGC
>CAZGOK010000227.1:0-3531 GCA_964527665.1 uncultured Sphaerochaeta sp. | reverse complement strand
TCTCTGTTGTTCATCTGTTCTATCAGGGGAACGACTTTTGTTCTTACTCCCATGCCTCTTGCATCAACATATCCATAATCACGCATTATCTCAACGATCAAAGGATTCCTAGGGGTTCTCTGACCGGCTAGCATTTTTTCTACAGTCATGGAGTTGGGAAGCTTGCCGGGACTGGTTATCTCCATACGATCAGAATATAGCACTACTTCAATATCAACACTTTGTGTCCAGTCGCGATGGACCAAGGCATTAACCACAGTCTCCCTGATCGCTTCCCAGGGATACTTCATATGGGTTGTTTTTCTCATATGCAGGTCAACATTGTCACTCTCTTCGGCAATGAAGGGTCGTATCGTGTTTGAGAATTTCTCCAATAAACCATCATCAACCAAGTTTTTCTGCCCAGAGACATCTTCCCATCGTCCTACTAGTGGACCATCAAGTTTTGTATCCAGGAGAGCCTTGTACTCTTTCTTGTCTCCCGAAAAGGCCATTACTCTGATGCCTGCCTGTGGGAGGTATTTGGAGGGGTTTTTACCAAAACAAACCAACCCGGCAATAGTGGAAACTATTGATCCCCAACCATCTTCTGCCATGAGGCCCAAGCCTGAAAGGCGCTCTATCCATTCTGGATCATTGCTGGGGATTTCAAAATCATGTAGTACATGGCTCAAATAATATTCGAACCTTACAAGGTCCAAGCTTATCAGAGTTGTTCCTGGGACAGGCAACACTTCAGCATAGATGGCTGTATGCAAGGAGTGCAAATATTTTTGTTGCAATTTGGAGGCAATTTCTGAATGATTCCCCATCCTGATGTATATCTCATCATGTTCGTTGTTTCGAAATAGATAGGGTTTTGAGATTCCCCTAGGGATGGTGAGTACTCCAATTCGAAGCCCTTCTTCCAGAAGGATTTCTTCATAGGAGGGAATAAACTGGGGAAATACTGTGTCTCTGCATACTTGAAGTGTCCATCCTTGGGTACCAAGTTGTTGAAGACCTGATAGGGTGCCATCGTCTTCAACTCCGATAAGTATGCGTCCACCTTCCAGGTTTGCAAATGCAACAAGCTCTCTGGCGAATTGAACAGAACCGATAGCTTCTCTTGTGAATGCGATCCCAGAATTCTCTCCATTTGCCACAAGTTCCAATAGTTCTGTTTGTTCCATATGTTCCTCGCTACCCATAAGGAACAGTAGCATGTTTCAAGGCTCACATGGAAAATATATCATTCTCTCCTTGATGCATTGGCCAGTGAGGAGAAAAAAATCAGGCTACCAAGGAGATATCTCCCTTGGTAACCTGATCTATTCTTCCCTGTATTAAGCAGTATGTGCAGTTCTATATTCTCTCCCTACTTCAAAAGAGCATCAATATTCTGTTGCACCATCTTCTGTAGGCTCTTTCTTTCTACTGTCTCTGGAAAGTTTCTCCAGACAACAAGCTTGGTATTCGGTGATACTTCCAACAGGGGGGAGGCAATGGGGTTGTGTACGTTGTCTATGATGATGTCGTACCCGCCCTTTGCAACCTCTGCTATCTGGCTTGCGGTAAGGGGGCCGGGGCCGAAGGTGCCGCCTACCTGTAGGCCGAGGTCCTTTGCAAGGAAGACCTGCATAGCATGACAGTAGACCTTCAGCTTGTCCAGGCCTTTTTTTGCAACAGCTTGTTTGCCGTTCTCTACGGTCTGGATATAGTCATAGACCCTGTCCTCGCTGTAGTACTGGCTCTTGAGGGCCGAGGCGATAAGGGCTGCTTGCTTTGTAACGTTCTCTATGCTGTTGTCGGTGGTGATCTGGATCAGGTCAGTATTGGTCTTGCTGATGGAGTCCCCCATGCTCTTCATCATCCGCTCATACCCTGCGTAGATAAAATAGTCAGCCTTGTCGATCTTCATCACATCACTGACGGTGATCTCATACTCAGGGGGGTGAATGAGCGAGGCAGGGGCTATGATCTCTATATTTTGGGCACCGCCGAGGTCGGCGAACGCCGCTGTCCAGGAGGTCGAGGCGATGACCGAGATGGTCCTGGAGGCAGAGCTCGTGGTGGCTTTTTCGGTTGTCCCTTCTGCAAAGAGGGCGACACTGAGAATAAGAAGAGCGAATACTACAAGCATTTTTTTCATGATGGTTTCCTTTTTCTGACGGTTGTTGTTATGAGATAGAGGGCGGCAGAAAGCAGCGCGATAGTCCCGCTTGGGGGAAGATCGGTTGCCACTGCCGCAATGAATCCAAAAAATGATACGAACACCCCCACCAGGCACGCCCTGACAAAGAGAAGCCTGAGGCTTTGTGCATGCCTGGCCGCAATGAGCACCGGCAGGATTAGCAGGGCATCGATAAGCAGAGCCCCGAGCAGCTTCATTGCCAGGGCAATGACAAGTGCTATGACGATGACCATCACCGTATGGTGGGCTCCAACCCGCATGCCCAAGGAGTGTGCAATCTCCTGGTCGAAGAAGATGGCGCTGATGACCCTGAAGTTAAGCACCACATAGAGGATCAGGGTTATGGCGATGGCCAATAGCCCCAGGATGTCAGTCGCCTTCAAGGCGAAGGGACTGCCCCAAAGCAGCTGGAGGGTGTCCTTTGCCGGAACATCAAATACATGCATGACTATGGAGGCCAGTGCCATGGTAAAGACCATGGCCGCTGCACTGCTGACACCAAAGCCTGATGAGGAGTCTTTGGTAAGCTTGAGCATGCCCAGGACCAACAGGAGGTTCAGGGCAATGCTGACCGGCAAGAGGGGAAGGGAGAAGGCGAGGGAAATCGCTCCCCCCAGGATTACCCCGTGCATGAGCATATAGCGCATCGGCACCAGGTCAAGACGTAGGACCATGACCCCGGCAGCAGGAAAGCAGAGTCCTGCAATGGTCATGGCCAGCAACCCTTTGGCAACAGGGGCCAGACTGAGCATGAATAGGAGGTCACTCATCTCTACCCCCTACTGTTTCTTTCTTTGTTTCTTCTATCTTCTCACTTTCTTGTGACCCCAGGCTAAGGGTTGGCCAGGCGAGCTCCTGCTCCAACTGCTTGTCGTGGGTTACCACGATGATGGTGGGCATCTCGTTGAGCGTCAGCTCCCTGATGGTATCCACCAGGGCCGTCCGGCTCGTTGCATCCAGGAAGGAGGTCGGCTCATCCAAAAGAAGTAGCCTTGCCTTCTGGCAGAGACAGCGGGCAAGGGCAACCTTCTGCCTCTCCCCTCCGCTGAGGGTGTAGAAGTTTCGCCCCTGCAGCTCCTGGATGCCAACTCGTCTCAGGGCTGTGTCGATCTCCCACTTCTGCCGCTCCTTTGATAACGTGTTGTCAGCGGCCATGCTCACCACCTCCCTCACCGAGACGGGGAACTGCTGTTGGCTCTGCTGCTGCTTTATGTACCCGATGGTCCGGCTCCTGATCTGGGAAGGGGGAAAGCCATCGATGAGGACGCTGCCCCCGGTAGGCTCGAGCTTTCCCATCAGCATTTTCAGCAAGGTTGTCTTCCCCTTCCCATTGTCGCCTTGGATGAGCAGTCTATCCC
>CAZGOK010000226.1:0-3548 GCA_964527665.1 uncultured Sphaerochaeta sp. | reverse complement strand
AAGGGGACCTTCCTCATCGAGCCCAAGCCGATGGAGCCTACCAAGCACCAGTATGACTATGATGCAGCCACAACCATCGCCTTCATCAGGGAGTTTGGTTTGCAGGATGACTTCAAGTGCAACATCGAGGCCAACCATGCAACCCTGGCAGGCCATACCTTCGAGCATGACCTGCAGGTCTGCTCCGACAGCGGGATGCTGGGTAGTGTCGATGCCAACCAGGGCGATGCCCAGAATGGTTGGGATACTGATGAGTTCCCTTCCAATGTCTATGAGACGACCCTTGCCATGCTGGTCATCCTGCGATCAGGGGGCCTTGGTCATGGCGGATTGAACTTTGATGCCAAGCGCAGAAGGGGATCCATCGACAATGAGGACCTTTTCATCGCCCATATCGGGGGGATGGACAGCTTTGCCTTTGGTCTTGAGGTCGCACACAAGATTATCGAGGACAAGGTCCTCGATGCCTTTGTTTCAGATCGCTACGCTTCCTTTGATAAGGGCAGTGGTCAACAGTTTGCCAACGGCAGCATGGACCTCTCCTCCCTTGCCGAGTATGGAAGGAGTGCTTCCATCATACACAAGAGCGGCAAGCAGGAGATGCTGCAGAACCTCCTGAACTCCTATATCCTGGGTTAGGCGCCTAGGAAGGGAACGAGGAAGATATAACAGAAAGTGCTGATCACAACAGTGACTGACGAAGTGAAGGATGATAACTTTCCTTTGTCAGTGCATTGTTGTGTGTAGGCGGTGGAGACCGTTGCAACCGGTGCGAAGAAGAGCAGGATCAAGGTGACCTTGACCATGGGGTCGAAACTGGTGAGAGTCCATATCAGGACAGAGAACACGATGGCAACCAGATAGCGGATGCTTATCACCTTCATAGCCTGCTTCATCCAGCCCTTTTCAAAATGAATGTCAAGCATGATACCTATCATCAGCATCGCTACGATGGGGTTTGCCTTGCCTATGGCAGCCATCCATTCGGTGAGAAAAACGGGAAGCCTGAGGTGCAGGAGAGAGAGCAGTATCATAAGCAGGTAGGAGAGAAAGGGCACAGATTGGAATAGCTTCTTCAGGATGTCCTTGACACTTGGCCTCTGGTTGGTTGCCACTGCACTTCCCAAAGAGTAGACAAAGCCCGTAGTCATCAAAGCATTGCCCAGGTCAAAGAGGGATGCGACCACCAGACCCGGCCCGCCATAGAGGGATTGCACAAAGGGAAAGGAGAAATTGCCAATATTGTAGGTCGGGGTGTTGAAGATCGCATAGCCCTGCATCTCCTTTGACTCCTTGCGCATTACAAAAAAGGCAAGACCCATCAAAATAGCATTGATGACAATTCCCAGAAGAATCAAGAGGAACAGGGCAGGTACCAGCTCAAAGGATTGGAAGCCTGCTATGATGGCGGCCGGCAGTGTTATGTTCATGACAATCTGTGAGAGTACACGTCCATCCTTCTCTGAGAACATTCCCGCTCGCTTGAGCAGGTTTGCCAATAGGATGATAAAGAGGAAAAGGAGAGGTTGTGAGAGGGTGCTGGTCATGCTTTGCTTTCCTTCTTTGCTTGTAGCAGGGGGATGGAAACGGGGTCTTTCTTGTTTCTGGAAACGAGGTACGAGCCGAGGATGATCAGGATCGATCCTAGGGCGAAGGTTGTCGGTAGGCTCTCCCCTAGCAACAGCACTCCTGCAAGGATTGCCGTCACCGGTTCGAATACACTCAGTATTGAAGCCTTCTCACTTCCAATGGCCCGTATACCGAGCGAGAAGAATGTACATCCCAATACAGTAGAAAGGATAGCAAGGCCTGCAATGCCTCCCACTGCCTTGGTCCAGATGATTGGGAGGTGGGGAACTCGTATCAGCTCTATGATTGTGGGGATCGCCCAAACGAGGGCCGCACTGCTAAGGATGTGGAGCATAAGCAGGGTATTGTCCAGGCCTTTTATCTCCTCTCGATTGAGAAACCGTACATAGAGACAGAACGTCAGGGCACTACCCAGGGCAAGGGCAATGCCCAAGGCCTGGTGGGTGCTACTCCCCCCTGTGGGTCTGACAGCAAGGTACAGGCCGGCTAGGGAGAGTAGGGTTCCCCACTTCTGCAAGGGTGAAGGCTTGTAGCCATCGAGGGCCATGGCGAAGACGAGCACCAGAAGTGGGTAGATGAAATGCAGTGTTGTGGTCAGGGATGTAGAGATGTAGGCATAAGAAAGAAACAGCAGGTAACTTGTTCCCCCAAAAAATAGGGAAGAGGAGACAAATAGGCGAGCTCTGAGGTGTTTCGGCAGCATTGTGCTTTTCCCTTGGAGTTTGAGCATACCCCAAAGGATTACAGAGGCAACCAGAAACCTGAGCGTGATCCTTTCGTAGAGGCCCAGCCCTCCATCCTTTGCAAGTTTGTTGAACAGGCCCATAAGGCCGAAAAAGCTTGAGGAGAGGAGGGTAAGGGCAACGCCCGTCCTATAGCCTATCATCGAAGGTAGGCTACCTGATCAGGGGTGAGGGTAAGATCCGAGCCACCGAGAGTCTCTGTTATCTGGGAGACCTTGCTCGAACCTGCAATGGCTATGGTTGGGTTTTGCTGGCTGGTGAGGTAGGCCATGCACAGTGCAGCTGGGGTAACGCGCAACTCTTCTGCAAGAGCTTTGCACCTGGGTACGATGGCAAGGTTGGTCTCGGTGAGGAAGCGTTCGCGTGCCCGCTCGCTCAAGCTCTCTGCATTTCCTTCGATCAACTTGGAGAAGAGCCCCTTGGCTTGTGAGGCAAATGCCATGACCGGCATGTTGTGCTTCTCATACCAGGCTCTTTCACTCTCATTCATACAGACGAGGGTATCGTCTCCCCAGGTCTCTGGCGTGCAGTGGGCGAGGCTCCACTGGATTTCACTGATGACAAACTGGCTTTTGTTGTGCTTCTTTGCCCAGGTGTTAGCCTCTTCAATGCGCTTTGTGGTCCAGTTGGATGCACCAAGGTGCTTGACCAAAGCTTTGTCCACAAGAATATTTCCCATGTCTATGATCTCATCGGCTCCCATGCTCAGGTCGTCACGGTGGAAGAACCAGATGTCGACGCTGTCACTCTGCAGTTGGTCCAGGCTTCGTTGGATGTCCCCCATCATATCCTTGTACGTGATCCTACCCCGGCTCATGTCGTCCTTATAGGGATGGCAGCCTTTTGTAGCGACGACCATCTCTTTGCGGTTCCTGTTCGAGCGTAGCCATTTTCCAAGGACTTGCTCACTACTAGAGGGGCCTCCCTCCTTATCCTGGCCATAGATATGGGCAGTGTCGAGGAGGTTCCCTCCCTGTTCAAAAAATACATCTAGTTGTGCCAGGGCAATCTTTTCAGCAATTGCCGCACCGTAGTGGTCGCATCCCAACGCTATCTGGGATAGTTGTGTTTCAAAGAAGGGGGTGTATTTCATAAGGTTCTCTCCTTGGAGGTATTTCTGTAGTGTAGGTTTCTATGGCTCATAGGAGCATACCAGTTTCTCACATGATACGCTAAGCGCTTCTTTTTGGCTACAGAGGGAAGTGGAGGGGAACA
>CAZGOK010000225.1:0-3576 GCA_964527665.1 uncultured Sphaerochaeta sp. | reverse complement strand
GCTGTATACTGGGTATAATTAATATAAAGGTATACAAAATGGCACGTAAAAAGAAAGTTCGCTTGCAGGATATAGCTGAGAAAACTGGTTTTTCCATTTCAACAATCTCGCATTTTATAAACAAGACGAGAAATATTGATGAGACCACCCAAGAGATCATTATGAAGGCAACCCAGGAACTGGGTTACCAGATTCCTTCCAAGCGGACTCATTTCTCAAAATCCAAGTGCATCGGTGTTGTCATCTCTGACATACGTGTCGATTTCTTTGATGAACTTATCAGGGAACTGGAAGGCATTGCCTATGATGAAGGGTTCCAGATCATTATTATGGACAGTGAGGAAAATCCCGAGAAGGAAATCAATTGCATAAAGACCCTGATCAAGGCAGATGTGGTAGGCATCATTGTAGCCCCATGTGATACCAAAGCCGACTTTTCTTTCTGTGCAAACATTCCTTTGGTCCAAGTCGACAGGAAGATAGACAGCGACCTGTTTGACTTTGTTGGCATAGACAACATGATGGCAACCTACAACCTCACAAGAAAGATTATTGGTAAAGGGAAGAAGAACATCGGTATGATAACCTTCACTGACAAGAACTACTGTGCCAGGGAGAGGAGAAAGGGATACCGCCTGGCAATGATAGAGAACAACCTCTACAAAGAAGAGCGTATACTGGAGATCGAATATGATGGGGACAATATCCACTCCAACATCAGCAAGTTCATCTCCAGCAACCTGGATATTGATACCCTCATCTGCACCAGCTCAAATATCTGCTATGAGGTCCTGGGGAAGATTAACAGGATGGGGGACAATAACCACATTAAATACGTCAGTACCTTTGACAACAACAAGTGGCTCGACCATGTCGCATTCCCTGTCGACGCCATAACCCAGCCCATTACAAACATTGCAATGACAGCAATAGAGATGCTGAAGAACAAGATTGTGCAGGCACAGACCATAAATACAAGCAGGAGAATAATCCTCAACTGTAGCATTGAAGGACGCTCTTCCCTATTCAAGGAAGACGATAGTGATGAAAAGCATTTCTTGAATTAACAAACCAAAATAACATAAGGAATAATGCAATGACAGATGAACAGACAAAACAGATGATTCTTGATGGAGAAGCGGTACTGGGTATTGAACTTGGATCAACCAGGATCAAGGCAGTGTTGGTCAACAGGGAGAACGAACCCATAGCCCAAGGCGGCTCGGACTGGGAGAATACCCTGCTGGATGGATTTTGGACCTATGCCCTTGATGATGTATGGAAAAACCTTGCAAACTGTTTTGCAAACCTGAAAAAAGATGTGCAGGAAAAATTTGGTGTACCCCTCACAAAGACCAAAGCCTTGGGCATCAGTGCCATGATGCACGGCTATCTTGCCTTCGATAAGAATGGCAAGCTTCTGGTTCCCTTCAGGACTTGGAGGAATACCACCACACACAAGGCAGCAGAGGAACTTTCCGATCTTTTTGACTACCCGGTTCCTGAGCGTTGGACCATCTCCCACCTCTATCAGGCAATCCTCAACAAGGAAGAACATGTGAAGGACATCGCGTATGTAGGTACGCTTGCCGCTTATGTGCATTGGATGCTGACAGGGGAGAAGGTCCTGGGCATCGGTGATGCCTCAGGTCTGTTCCCCATCGACACAAATACCGGCGACTATGACCAGAAGATGATCAAGGGGTTTGACACCTTGGTAGAGGGCAAAGCCTTCCCTTGGAAAGTGCAGTCCATTCTTCCCAAAGTACTGGTTGCAGGAGAGGGTGCTGGCACCCTAACCTCAGAAGGAGCGCTTCTGCTTGACCCAAGTGGAAGCTTTGCCTCAGGCATTCCTCTCTGCCCCCCCGAAGGTGATGCAGGAACGGGCATGGTTGCAACCAACAGCATTGCACAGAGAACCGGAAACGTATCGGCAGGAACTTCGGTCTTTGCCATGATAGTCCTCGAGCATGAGCTCTCCAAGAGCTACAACAAGTTCATCGATCTGGTAACCACCCCGGACGGGTCATTGGTAGCGATGGCCCATGCGAACAACTGCACAGGCGAGTATGACCGATGGATGGCCCTGTTTGGCCAAGTCCTTGAGGCGACAGGATCGAAGGTACCCAAATACAAGCTCTATGACACCCTGCTTGGCAAGGCCCTGGAGGGTGCCAAGGATTGTGGCGGCCTGCTGCCGTACAACTACATTTCAGGGGAGACGATGACAGGGATCTACGAAGGCAGACCCCTGTTCATCCGCCTCACAGAGAATGAATTCACCTTGGAAAACTTCATGCGTGCCCAACTCTTCACTGCCCTCGGGGCACTGCGAGTCGGCATGGACATCCTCTTTGAGGACGAGAAGGTTGAGATTGACACCATCAACGGGCACGGAGGGTTCTTCAAGACCCCCCTAGTCGGGCAGACAATGATGGCAGCAGCTCTGCACACTCCCATATCAGTACTGAAGACTGCAGGGGAAGGCGGGGCTTGGGGTATAGCATTGCTTGCCTCCTATCTTGTCAACAAACAGGATAAGAAACTGCAGGACTTCCTTTCCGAGAAGGTCTTCGCAACAAGTGAGGCCTCTGTGGTGACACCCACCGATGAGGATATTGCAGGCTTCAACGCCTTCTTCATCAACTACAAGAAGGGCTTGGAGGTGGAGAAGGCAGCGGTTAAGTACCTGCCTTGAGCAGCAGGCATGGATAGTCAAGGGCAGGACCAATCCCTTGCCATTTTGTACTTGTTCCTGGTTTCTTAAGAAAATACGGTAGAGGCTGGATTGCAAAGATTGCAATCCAGTCCTTTTTCATGTATTGCCTAGACAAACCAAAAGCCTTTGTATATCCAAAACATGTATTGGTTATCAAGAAGCATCTCTTTATGATACGAAGAGAAGCTGATGTATATGGCAAGTATCAGAACAGCTTGATAAGTTCCTTGAAGACCTGTATGGTAGATATTCAAAGCCTCCATTTGGGAAAAGATGGATGGCCTGCATAGTACTACTGAAAAGGTTATTGCCGTGAAGAATATCAAACAGACACTATACCCTCTACTCATCCTAATCATGCTGGTATGTAGTGCTTCCCTATTTGCTGCCGAATTGGTCTATGAACCTGCTTCGGGGAAGACCTATGGATTCGACCTCTCAGTTTCTGACAAGCCGGATACCCCGTCCTCGTACACAAAGACCTCAGAGATATGGCAAACCAAGGCGGAGGGATTCGTTGGGCGTATCCGCTACAAGGGCCCACCAACAAGAATAACGTTCACCGAGACTGAACCATTTGCCACAGGGACAGCCAACAACATGTTCTACTTCACCTATCTTACAGGGGGATTTCCACAAGTATACATCTGGAGGGAGTTCTTTCTGGTCACCACGGTGAAGGGTCTTTTACACAATGGCAAACAGGATGACTTTATAGGCTACAACACACCCATCTATGAGAATGGAGGGGGGGTGTCCATACCGGTGACCTCCAGTGATGAGAGATGGGATTATTATGAAACTCAAACTTCGCACTTGAAATATCATGAACATACCAATATCGAAACTATATTGAA
>CAZGOK010000224.1:0-3586 GCA_964527665.1 uncultured Sphaerochaeta sp. | reverse complement strand
TAGCAAGTTTCTTTATTGACGTCTGCAAGCCGGGAGGCTATCAAATCGACGTCATCGAAGGCAATAGTATCAATATTTTACAAAACATACAAGGAATGAGCTTTTTGGTTTTATTCTTTTTTTACAGGCTGCGCCAGGTACCTGTCTCAAGCAGAGCTCGCAGCCCTGCTGCCTGCTCCTTGCTGAACTGAGCACCCCTTTGGGTAATTATTTGACCCGCTAGGATAGAGGCTATGATACCAGAATCAGGGATGGAGTACCCCTTGCACTGCCCATAGAGGAACCCTGCTGCGTAGACATCCCCAGCTCCGGTGGTATCGACGGGAACTACAGGACCCTTTACCGGCACACTGAAGATCTCTTGGTTGTGGGAGATGAAGGAGCCTTTTTTCCCATTCTTTACAATGGCGGTCTCGCAGAGCTTGCCCATGGAGCGACAACATTCATATGGGTCATAGTTGTCAAAGAGGATTCGGGCCTCCTCCCTATTGGCAAAGACAATGTCACACTTCTCTTCTATGATTTTGAGGAAGGTGTCGCGGTAACGCCCTACTGCAAAGGGGTCTGCAACATCAAAGGATATGATGGTCTTGTTCTGTTTCGCTATGGTAAGGGCCTTCGTTATCGCTTCCTGCTGGCTTTGGGTATCCCACATATACCCTGTAAAGTGGAAGAAATCAGCATTGGAGACACTCACTTCGTTGACATCACTAGCCTCATAGAGACGGTTCGCCCCAAGAAAGGTATTCATGCTGCGTTCGCTGTCGGGAGTCACCAGGATTACGGTAGAGCCCGTGGGCTCCTTGTCTGTGATGGCCAGCTCATTGTGTACATGAAGAGTTTTGAGGGTCTCTGCATATATCTCACCATTCTCATCATCACCGACCATCCCTGCAAGGGTGGTCTCGATGCCCAAGGCGGCCAAGGCGATGATAGTATTGGGGCATGACCCTCCACAGGAGTAGGTGGTCTCCTTTGTCTTGTTAAAAAGAAGCAACTCCTCCATTCTAGCTTTATGGATTAGGGCCATGGTCCCCTTATGGATGCCAAGGGAGAGGATATCACTCTCCTCAACAGTGACAATGATGTCTATAAGAGGATTGCCTATCCCCAGCACCTTTTTGTTGTTTTGTTTCATCTCTAGGTATTCTACCACTGATAGGTAGCACAATTCAACAACGACTTGCTAAATAGGAGCTAGGACAGTACGATGATTTTGGAGGGAACCATGGCTTCATACAGGATAGAGGGAGGCTTCCCAGCCTCAGGCGAAGTGGCTATCAGTGGCAACAAGAATGCCGCCCTTCCCTGCCTTGCGGCAACCCTTCTTACAGACGATACCGTACTGCTCAAGAATGTCCCCGACATAGAGGACGTGCGCGTCATGTGCAAGCTCCTGGAAAACCTGGGATCCTCCATCAAAAAGGTCGATAACCAGACACTGGAGATTACCAGCGGAAACAGGACAGGCCTGCTCGCCAAGGACCTTGTGGAGGCAGTGCGGGGCTCCATCCTGCTTCTTGGGCCCCTTCTGGCCATCCATGGGGAGGTGTGCCTCGATCCCCCAGGAGGGGATGTAATCGGCTTACGGCGACTGGATACGCACTTTTTAGGACTATCTTCTCTTGGAGCATCCTGCCAGTTGGAAAAGGATGGAAGGCTACACTTGAAATCAAATCATCTCCGCCTGAGGGGAGGGGATATCTTTTTAGACGAAGCGTCAGTTACCGCTACAGAGAACGTCATCATGGCAGCTTCCCTGGCAGAGGGGGAGAGCATCCTCAGCAATGCAGCGTGTGAGCCGCATGTGCAGAACTTGTGCACCATGCTTGTCCGTATGGGGTGCAAGATAGAGGGGATAGGGTCGAACAGGCTTTCCCTACGGGGGAGCAAGAAGTTGCACGGCTGTGAGTTCACCCTCGGCAGCGACTACATGGAGGCTGGCTCCTTTATTGGCCTTGCCGGGGCCACCGGTGGGCAGCTGCTGATCAAGGACGTCGACATTGAACACCTCAGGATGATACGCCTGGGCTTTTCACGCATAGGGCTTGAGTATGTCATAGACGGACCTTCATCCATACTGGTTCCACGCAAGCAAAAGAGAAAGCTCTACAAGGAGGTTGGCGGACATACCGGCAAAGTCGATGACGCCCCATGGCCGGGGTTTCCTGCCGACCTGCTCAGCATCATCACCGTCTGTGCAACCCAGATGGATGGCTCCATCCTCATCCATGAGAAGATGTACGAATCGAGGATGTATTTTGTAGACTGGCTTATCCGCATGGGTGCGGACATCATCCTTTGCGATCCCCATAGGGCTGTGGTCAACGGACCCTCCCAACTCTATGGTTCGGTGGTGACAAGTCCTGATGTCCGTGCCGGAATGGCCCTGGTCATAGCCGCCGCCTGTGCAGAAGGGGTCTCCACCATAGAGAACATCTACCAGGTTGAACGGGGGTATGAGCGTCTTTCAGAGAAGCTTTTTGCCCTTGGGCTTGCCATTGAACGGATCGTGTAACTCCATATTTTCCCTAGAATTCAAACCCCTATCCACAAGCTTGTCCCATAGTTGTCCACAGGTTATCCACAAGCAATTAAATCCTTAGGTGTGAGCTATACGATACATGTATTTCGAGGCTCTGTTTCTTGTGTTTATTGGTAATACCTACCAATGAGGTCAACTAACTCCTTTGCAACAAATTGCTTACAATGTAATGGCATGGCTCCACTCTAGTTCTTATATAAGAAAAGTAGTGTTTCTATGAGTTGGTATATTCTTGTTTATTATAGATATTTAGCAAGTTGTCAACAGGTTGTCCACAGGCTGTACTATATGTTTGTAGCTTTGATAACTCCCGTCACAACGTGAGTTACTCAACTCTTTTTGCACCTGTGCCCCCACTGGGAAGAAAAACAGGATTGCCCTATCTTTTTGGCAAGGACCGTTTGCATACAGTGTGGCAACATCCTCTTTTTGAAGGTATTCCGGAAAACAAGGAAAGGTGAGGAAATGTAGATATTGGCTTTTCGACTGACGATTTTTCAAAAAAGAGGTTGACAGCAAATGAGGATGCATAGTATATATAGCTAATAGTTAGATAAGACTAACACGGAGGACAACCATGCCACTATCCATGCTTCAGGTCGGAGAAAAAAAGACCATTGTTTCCCTACATGGAGAAGATTCCATGAAGCAGCATCTCCTTGACCTGGGTTTTGTCTTCGGACAACAGGTGGAAATTGTTGGAAAATGTTCCAACGGCCTCATCCTCTCGCTGAAAGGCGTCAGGCTTGCCCTCAATCAAGGGCTTGCCCATAGAATTACCGTAGCATAATTATTATTTCACAGATCAATTAGCATAGATATATGTACGAGGAGTTTACGATGACACTAGGCGAGTTACGACCTGGCGAAAAAGCCAAGGTGGTCTCTATTGGCACCACTGGGGTTATGCGACAGAGGATTTTGGACATGGGAGTAACTCCCAATGTGCAGGTGCAGCTCATCAAGATTGCACCACTAGGTGATCCTGTAGAGATTACAGTTCGGGGGTATCAGTTGAGCCTTCGCAAGAGTGAAGCGGCC
>CAZGOK010000223.1:1772-3692 GCA_964527665.1 uncultured Sphaerochaeta sp. | reverse complement strand
CTGCTGTAGTATGGTGGGTATGGAAACCAACAAACACTTGACGCAGCACAGCAAAACCTTTGAACAAGGGTATAGGGATATTGAACAGCTCATTGATGAATCGATGAAGGACAACAAATCGTTCAAGAAGACCTACAAGGCAATACTTGCCCAAGGGGAAGGAGCCCAATCCCCCGAGTCTTCTGATGCCAGTGCATTGACCTATCTGTTGGCTCATACCCTCACTGATGACAAAGCACTCAAGCGTCTAGTGAAAAAATATGAATCGACTCTGTCTTTAGCATCAAAGCAGGTGCTCTCCACTATGATCGAGCACCCCGCCTACTGGAGCTTCTTCTCGGTTGTACAGACCCACGATGATGACTTCTTCACCATCGTCGATCTGTTGGATGAACAGGAGCACCTGCTGTACAGCCCGAGGCTGTCAGCTTTACTCTTGTCCAATCGGACCAAGGACAAGAACTTCTTGACCTTGGTCCATTCCAACGGAGAGTGCCTGCACAGTGCAGGAGAACTGCGGTTCTACTCCCTCTCCCCTTCTGATATACGCTTCTACAGCAGTTTGTTTGACGGTGCCGGTGATAGGCCCCTTGATGGGGCAACCCTTGGGTCCATCATCAGCAACCACTACATCGAGTTCTTCAAACTCGATGTCATCTCCGCCTTGGCAAAACAGTATGACGAGAAAGACCAAGAGATCCTACGAATATGGCAGAGCTTCACCTTGGAGGAGTTTGACATAGCCATGCTTGGAGGAGAGTGGGAAACCGTTGAGATAGGGGAGCATATCAAATACAACCTTCTGGAACCTGATGAAGGAATGAGGAGCTTACCCAATGGGAAGCTGCTGTTCTCTGACGAAAATGTGATGGATGGACAGTTGATACGGGATAGAGGCACAGGACAGATGTGGCTGACGACATGGACAGACAAGGCATACCTGTTCTTTTCTCGTTTGCTCAGTCGCTCATACCCAGCCTTGAAGTTTCCTAAAAAGCCCGCTTATACCCTATCCTTTCCACTGGCCATGCTGTTGATGAATATGGAAAGAGAAGTTCCCTGGTCACCTTTCAAGAAGATCATCCTCGCCCTCACCGATTCCATGATAGAAGACCTCTTCGGTGATGAGGACGAGGATGATGATGAAGTCTTGTGGGAACTGGAAGAGAATGAAGCATACCAACCCCTCCCGGATACACAACCCATGCAATACATCAAGAATGGTTCGGTTGTTGATGAGTGGATGGCTGAGTTTGAAAAGGAAGACGAGATCCAAAACAACCTGGAAGCAGAGTACCTCAAATCCAAAAACAGTGGCATCCCCTTCGACCAGGAGGAGTTCTGCCTCCGAACAGGTGCCTTGCCTGAGAAAGTGGCCAGGTTTGTCCTTGAACGGGATTACTACACCGTCCCCTCTGTTGACAAGGAGTTTGAGCTCGAGGGTTTGCCTATAGCTCATAGGCCTTCACCATGGCATTTCTCCCAAGGCCTTACAGATTCGGAGCTCTTCCAATTCGACGAGGGCCCAAATACCTTGGATGCGTTCAATGCCCTTGCAAATAAGGACGATTACTTCTCAGTGGGGTTGCTCAAGTTCATTGAGGGCGCCTTCCTTGAGTTCTTCACAACAAAAACATTCGCCTACCAGATGGCTAACAACTACCTCTGGCTCCTCTTCCATAAGGGCAAGGATTGGCTGCCTGTGCGCAGCTACGCCATCACTATGCTCAAGCTGATGCCTGGCCTCATCCTGATGCACTACGACGAACCTGAGGCTTTTATTGCAGATGTTAGCCTCTTTACCAAGAAGTATCTCCCTACCCGAGGGATCTGCACCCTACAGACCATGCCCCTTACTGAAGAGGTAACCCAAGGCACCTATCTTATCAAGGGCAGTGATGCCTTCTACAGCCTTGTGGA
>CAZGOK010000223.1:0-1672 GCA_964527665.1 uncultured Sphaerochaeta sp. | reverse complement strand
TTTCAAGCTTACCCTCCCCCTTCAGCACTTCAGGATAGACCTTATCGCTATTCCAAGCATGCATCCTCCCCTCATCAAGACCTTGCAGCTCATCAAGCAGGCCAGACAGGACTGCTTCCCACTCTGTAGGCTCATAGCTCTCTTTCAGGATAGGGTAGTAGGCAAGCTTGCCATGGAAGAGGAATTCCCTGGCCATGCTTCGCATCTTGGGCTTGTCCCCACTCTCCTGATACAGCTTGAACAAGTGGATGCTCCAGTCAATGACACCACGGCAGCCATAGCGTGAAGCCTCCTTCTCCAGTGCAAGCTTCTCAGCAAGGGCATAGTCCTTTGCCTCAAGGGCAGACTCAAAGGCGACCAGGCGCATGTCTTCATAGGAGAGGTGGCCCAAGGCAAAAGCCTTGGCCTCATCCACTCGCCCCTGCTTGACCAAGAGACAGTGCTGGAGCTCCAGGCTGGTAAGGATTGTATAGTTTGCCGACCCTTCGAGCTGTGATTCATCAGAGGCAAGGTCGACCAGGTAGTTTCTCAAAACTTCCTGGTCGCCTTCTGTCTCTGCTACCTGAAAGCAGAGTTCGAGCAATGCTTCTTGTGGAACATCATAATAGTCCCTTACTTCAGGGAAGAACAAAGCGAACAACCAAGAAGCATCATTGTTATTGAGTGTAACATCATCAAACAAAGCTTCGACCTGCCCGATGACCTTTTCGATCTCAGAGAGCAGGTACTCGCAGTCATAGTCAAGCGAACAAAGCTCGTGGATTACTATGGAGGCAATGGAGCCTCCATAGTGGATATCCCCCCTTTGTATGGCACTGCGTGCCATGCCAAGCAGTTCCTCAATCTTCGTCTTGAAGGTTGAGCTGAACTGCCAATCTTCATCTAGGTCCTCATATTCATACTCATCCCATCCGTAATCATCTTCATTTGGCATACGCTCTATGCCGTTATCACAAGCAAGACTGAATTGGATGCCCAAGTTGGTGAGGTTATTCTCATCTGACACGCTCTCGCTGCCGTCATCAGAGGCTTGCTTGGATTGGATACTCTGATCTTTCTGGTTGATTTCCTCATCAGGGGAGGGGAAGGCAACAACCAAGGCAGCTGCTAGTTCAGGACTCTTCTTGGCATAGCCCAGCAAGAAGGAGAGTAGCTCTTTCTTGCTCCTCTTCTCTAACAGAGATGCAAGATTGACATCACTTGTTGGCTTAGCAACCATTGTAAGAGGCTTAGTGTCCAGCTGATGACGCAGGGCATACAGCACTGCAACCTCATGCTTGCAGTACTCTCCCCAGTCATAGGGGCAGGTACAGGAGATATCTTCAACATCCCGCCCATCGTCAAGGGCAACTGTTACAGTATACAGCTGTGATCCTGCGACCTTAGCCTTATAGTGGTTTTCGTGGGTCATCTCCAACGAAAGCACACACTTGTCCCGGTAATAGGCATGTCCTCTCCGGAGTATCACGGACGAATCGATATCATCTTCAAAGTCATCAAGGTTCATAGGGCCTCCAAGGGCTTGTATTCTATCATAGGCTCTGGGTTTCAAGAAGAAGGGAAAATGGTAGTTTGTTCCTGTTTGTTCCCTATTTTATTCTCTCTTGTTCTCCAATGCCAAGTGCTGGCCGTTGGCCAGATCTTGGCATTGGGTTGTTTGTTTGCCTTGTTT
>CAZGOK010000222.1:2174-3693 GCA_964527665.1 uncultured Sphaerochaeta sp. | reverse complement strand
TCCTACCTGTTTGAGATGCAAGACTGGGTCAATGGCCTGCTCTCAGGTACTCCATTTGGGGGTTCTGACGCCTGGGATGGGTATGCAGCGCTTGTAGTGACCGAGGCTGCCGGAAAGTCCTTGGTCCAAGAGGTCCCCATCCGCCCCTGTTATGAGCAGAAACCCCCCCTGTATAGGAGAGAAACACTATGATGACCCGATCATTGATGACTGATTCTTTGGGCAACCTTCCTTTTGAGGCTATGGTTAAGGAGGCCTCCCTCCTGGGCTTTGAAGCGCTTGAGTTTGGTACCGGAAACTGGTCTGGTTCCCCCCATCTTGAGTTGGATCTGTTGCTTGCAAGCCCCGCGGCTCGAGAGGATTTTTTGGGGGTGCTGGGGGCACATACTCTAAGTATCTCTGCCCTCAACTGTTCGGGCAATGCCCTTGCCCCCAACCAGATGGGCCTTGATCATCAGCAGGTTGTCCGCAAGACCTTTGCTTTGGCCTCCCATCTGGGGGTAGGGAAGATAGTGATGATGAGCGGCCTCCCTGGAGGGGGACCGGAGGAGACCATCCCGAATTGGATTACCACAAGCTGGCCACCGGAGAATATGGAAAACCTCTCCTGGCAGTGGAATGAGCGGCTCATCCCGTATTGGAAAGAGTTGGTCAAAGTGGCTACGGATGAGGGGCTCGAGTGCATAGCCTTGGAGAATCATGGCTCACAACTGGTATACAACGCCCGAACCCTCAAGATGCTTCGCTCTGAGGTGGGTCCCATGATCGGCATGAATCTCGATCCTAGCCATCTCTTCTGGATGGGAGGGGACCCCCGTGCGATGGCCCGATCCCTTGGGGATATGATCTATCATGTCCATGCCAAGGATGTGCGTGTAGAACTCGGTATGCATGAGGCCGACGGCCTTCTGGACACTCGGGGCATTGATGAGTTCGCCTCCCGCGCATGGAACTATGTTGCTTTGGGTCATGGGCATGACATGCTCTGGTGGAAAGAGTTTTTCTCTATCCTTGCCATGGTAGGCTATGATGGCCCCGTCAGTCTGGAAATGGAAGACAGGACCATGGATCAGCTTGCTGGAACGCGAAAATCTATGGCAGTGCTCAAGGAAGCACTTCCCCAAACGAATAAGGAGTAGGGTATGCTTCGTTTTTCAGCAAACATTGAGATGCTTGGCACTCACGTGGAGTTTTATGACCGCTTTGCTCTTGCCAAGAGGTCCGGCTTCGATGCTGTGGAGTTCTGGTCTCCTGAAGGGAAGGACCTCAACAGGATAGCCTCCCTGAGTCGGGAGCTCTCCCTTCCCATCAGCTCCCTTTCTGGTGATGGCCCCTCTTTCTCCCTGTGTGATGACTCCCATCGCAAGGGGTATATAGAGTATGCGCGCTCTGCGATGGAGGCGGCCCTCCTTGTAGGGGCGCCACTCATCGTCCTGCACTCCAATGCCCTTGGTGAGGGTGGCAAGGTGGTGGACAGTTACTCGGAGCATTCCATCCACCGTCTCTACATGAACATGGC